>JAGWOU010000141.1 GCA_028870815.1 Rhodospirillales bacterium
TCGCCGTGCAGCCGCACCGGGGCAGCAACCTCTATGTTTCGATAGACCAGATCCGCGCGCCGCTGATCCGCCGCGCCCCTGCCCCTGCCGCAGCACCAGCCAAGCCCGATACGCTCACCGCGCTGGATACCGGTGATGAAGGTGTACGCAAGGCAATCGGCCGGATCCGCCGAGTGCTGGGACATAAGGTTCCGGTTCTGCTGCAAGGCGAAACCGGTGTGGGCAAGGAATATTTCGCCCGCGCCATCCATGATTCGGGGCCGCGGAGTGCTGGCCCCTTCGTGGCGGTAAACTGCGCGGCTTTACCGGAAACATTGATCGAAGCTGAGTTGTTCGGCCACGCTCCCGGCGCGTTCACCGGCGCCCGGCGCGACGGCGCGCTGGGGCGCATCCGCGAGGCGCATGGCGGCACGCTGTTTCTGGATGAGATCGGCGACATGCCGGTTTCCATGCAGACCCGGCTGTTGCGCGTGCTGGAGGAAGGCGTTGTCACACCCATCGGCGGTAAGCCGGTGCCGGTGGATTTTTTGCTGATCAGCGCCAGCCTGGCGGATTTTCCGGCCCGCATCGCGAATAAATCTTTCCGGGAAGATCTTTACTACCGGCTGAACGGGCTGGTCGTCTCGCTACCGCCGCTGCGCGAACGCACGGACCTGCCAGCTTTGGTGAACCGCATCCTGGCGCGCGAGACGCAAGCCACACGCGAGACCCCACCAGCACTCGCGCCTGAGCTCGCGCAGGCTTTGGCGGCGTATCACTGGCCGGGAAATCTGCGCCAGCTTGCAGGCATGTTACGCACCGCCTGCCTGATGCTGGAGGATGAGGAAACCGTACTGCGCCTGCAGCACCTCAGCGAGGAGGCGATTCGGGAGTTGACCGCCGTACAGCCGGCACCGCCGCTGGAGCGGCCCGCCGGGACGTTGCGGGCGCAATCTGACGCGATGATCGCCGCCGCCGTGGCCGAAGCGGGCGGCAATATCGCCGCCGCGGCGCGGGCGCTTGGCATCAGCCGCAACACGCTTTACCGGCGCATGACCGCCACGCGCGGACCGCTGAATTAGAGGCTGACAGCTTTGATCCGCATCAAGGCGCGCATGCCCTGGGGCCGGTACAAGCTGTTCGTCCAAAACTGGACACTTTCCTCCAAACTTGGCCCCGCCACGATTTTCACCATGGCGGGGCGCTTTATCTGGACTTGGCCGAGCGCGATCCTGGCGGCCAATAGCGGCGATCCCGCGTTATACGGCGCGGGCGTGGCACGGCTGGTCTGAGACGGCCGGCAGATAAGCATCGAACAACGCTGCCACGTTGCGCATGAAAGGCCGACCTCGCGAGGTCATGCGCAGCGTCTCGCCATCCCACTCCACCAGCCCGTCAGCCGCAAAGCCGGAAAGTGGCTCCGCAGCCGCCAGCAACGCATCCGGCGCGGCGGCGAAGTCCCGCGCCATGGCGGGCAGATCCACCGCGAGACCGCACATGATCCGCTCGATTACGGCACGGCGCAGCCAGTCTTCATCATTCAGCGCCAGGCCGCGCACAACCGGCAAGCGGCCCGCGGCAATGATGGCTTCATAGGCGGGAATGCCGGGCTGGTTCTGCACATAGCCTTGCGGCAGGGTGCCGATGGCGCTGGCGCCAAGCCCGATCAGCACTGGGGCGGAATCTGTCGTGTAACCTTGGAAGCCGCGCTGCAACGCCCCGGCCCTGGCAGCCCATGCCATCGGGTCACTCGGCAAGGCGTAGTGGTCCAGCCCTACCGGCAGCATGCCGCCTTCACGCTCCAACACGGCGCGGATCGCCGCTTCCTGCCGCAGCCGCATCAGCCCGTCAGGCAAAGCCGCTTCGGAGATGAGCTTCTGGTGCTTCTTCATCCAGGGCACATGGGCATAGCCGAATACGGCGGCGCGGTCTGGCGCCAGTTCCAGCGCCAACCGGGCGGTTTGGGTAACGCTGGCTTCAGTCTGGTGCGGCAAACCGTAGATGAGGTCGAGATTGAGGGAGGTTATACCCAACCTGCGCAACCCCTCGGCCACGGCGCGGGTTTCCTCAAAGCTCTGCATCCTGCCAATGGCTTTCTGCACCGTCTCGTCGAAATCCTGCACCCCGATGCTGGCCCGGGTGAGGCCGAGCCCATCCAGCGCCGCCAGCTTTTCAGCCGGCAGCGCCGCGGGGTCGATCTCGATGGCGATTTCCGCATCCGCTGTCACATCGAACCGCGCGCGGATTAAATCCATCAACCCAGCCAGGCAGCCATTCGGCAAGGCGGTGGGGGTGCCACCACCCCAGTGGATGTGACTCACCCGGGCGCGCCGGCCCAGCGTTGCCGCCACCAGCCCGATCTCTTGCGCCATCGCCTGGGCATAGGTGCGCTTTGGCCGTTCCTGATGCGCGACGGTGGTATGACAGCCGCAATAGAGGCAGAGCCGGTCACAGAACGGCACATGCAGGTAAAGGGAAAGTTCCGCATCAGACGGCAGAGCAGTCAGCCAGGCAGCATAGCTTTCCGCCCCTATTCCGTCATGGAAATGCGGCGCGGTGGGGTAGCTGGTGTAACGCGGTACCCGGCCATCATAGCGGGCAATCAGATCGGCATCGGTCATGGCAGAAGCCATGGCACGATGCCGCAGGCAGCGCCTTGATGAAGGTCAAACCGGCAAGAAGTCCGGTACGGAAAGGTATCGTTCGCCGGTATCGTAATTGAAGCCGAGGATGCGCGATCCGGCGGGCAGCTCCGGCAGTTTCTTGGCAATGGCCGCCAGCGTGGCGCCGGAGGAAATGCCAACCAGCAACCCTTCCTGGGCGGCGGAACGCCGGGCATAATCCTTGGCGGCGTCGGCCTCCACGGTGATGATGCCGTCGATCGCCGCGGGGTGGAAATTATCCGGCACGAAACCAGCGCCAATGCCCTGGATGGGATGCGGCGCGGGTGAACCGCCGGAGAGCACCGGTGAGGCGGCGGGCTCTACCGCGAAGACCCGCAAATTGGGCCAGTGTTTTTTTAGCGCCTCGGCGCAGGCGGTGATATGCCCGCCAGTGCCAACACCGGAGATGATCACGTCCAACCCATCCGGGAAATCCGCGAGGATTTCCTGTGCCGTGGTGCGGGCATGCACCGCGATATTCGCCGGGTTCTCGAATTGCTGCGGAATGAAGGCGCCGGGGTTCTGCTCCTGCAATTCCTGGGCGCGGGCGATGGCGCCCTTCATGCCTTTTTCCCTCGGCGTGAGATCGAAGGACGCACCATAAGCCTGCATCAGCCTGCGGCGTTCAACGGACATGCTCTCCGGCATCACCAGGATCAGCTTGTAGCCCTTCACCGCCGCCACCAGCGCCAGACCGACGCCGGTATTGCCGGAGGTCGGTTCGATGATGAGCCCGCCGGGTTCCAATAACCCGTCGCGCTCCGCCGCCTCGATCATCGAAAGCGCGATACGGTCCTTGATCGAGCCACCGGGGTTGCCGCGCTCGGATTTCACCCAGACATCAGCCTCGGGGAACATGCGGGAGAGACGGATATGCGGCGTTTTGCCGATGGTATCGAGGACGGAACTGACCGGCATTTTTATCTCCTGGCGTTTTCCCCAATATGTCGCGCCGATGCGGGCTTACGCAAGGGCGCCGGCCAGGCTCAGGCGGATTCCAGCGCCCGGACGAGGGAGCGGCGCAGCAATTGCCCAGGCTGGTGGGGTTTGACCAAAGCCGCCGCGAATTGCGCCGGCGCATGCTCCGGCGGGGTGGCAAAGCTGGTGAACCCGCAGGCGATGAGCGAGGCGAACTGGTCCGGCAGGAAATGCCCGACAGCGCGGATGTCACCCTTATAGCCGTGATGCTCCCGCAAGGCGCGGGCAGTGGTGAAGCCCCGCCCGTCACGGAATTTTGGAAATTCCACGGCAATGACAGCCAGCGTGCCGAGTTGAGGAATGATTTCATCCAGCCCGGCACCCGGCGTCAGCACCACCTCCGGCTCGGCGGCAGAAATCTCCTCGGCCTTGGTGTTAGTGAGTGGCATAGATGGCCTCCTTGAACGGCTCCGCGCCGAGGCGCCGGTAGGTGTCGATGAAGCGTTCGCCGGGTTCGCGCACGCCAAGATAAGCATTCACCAGCGCCTCAATGGCGTCGGGCACTTTGTCAGTGGGCACGGCGGGGCCGATGATCTTGCCGATGACGGCCTTTTCGTCCGCGGCGCCGCCGAGGGTGATCTGGTAAACCTCCTCACCGTTCTTATCGACGCCGAGCAGCCCGATATGGCCGACATGATGATGCCCGCAGGCATTGATGCAGCCCGAGATGTTCACATGCAGCGTGCCGATTTCATGCTGCTTCGGCGCCAGACGCTCAGCGATGCGCTGCGCCACGGGGATGGAGCGCGCCGTGGCCAGGGCGCAATAATCCATGCCGGGGCAGGCGATGATATCCGTCACCAGCCCGATATTGTCGGTGGCAAGCCCGGCCTTCACCAGCCCGGCGAACAAGGCCGGCACATCGTCCTTGGCGACATGCGGCAGCACCAGATTCTGCACATGGCTGACGCGGATTTCACCCTTCGAGTATTTGTCGGCAAGTTCCGCCACCGCGTCCATCTCATCCGCGCTGGCATCGCCCGCGATGCCGCCCACCGGCTTCAACGAAATGACCGCCGAGACATAGCCCGGGGCCTTGTGCGGATGCGTGTTCTGCTTCACCCAGCGGGAGAGAGCGCGGTCGTCCAGCATCGCGGCTTTCAGAACGCCTGTGTCCTGGCGCGGGAATTCCGGAACCGGGAAGCGCGCGGCAACCGTCTGCACAATCTCGTCCGTGAGTGTGCAATAGCCTTCCGGCAGGCTGGCATATTCATCCTCGACCATCTTGATGAAGGCTTCCGGCTTCATCTCGCGGATGAGGATCTTGATGCGCGCCTTGTAAAGGTTGTCGCGGCGGCCAAGGGAATTGTAAACGCGCAGGATCGCCTCGCAATAGCGCAGCAATTCCGGCAGCGCCACTTCATCACGCAGTTTGATGCCGACATAAGGCGTGCGCCCCAGCCCGCCACCCGCGAACACACGGAACACCGGCTCGCCCGCAGCGTTTTCATATACCTCAAGCCCGATATCGTGCACCCGCACCGCCGCGCGGTCGTGCCCGGCGCCGACAATGGCGATTTTGAACTTGCGCGGCAGATAGGTGAATTCCGGGTGGTCCGTGGACCACTGGCGGATGATCTCGGCGTAAACGCGCGGGTCGATGATTTCGTCGGCGGCGGCGCCGGCGAATTCATCGGTGGTGGTGTTGCGGATGCAGTTGCCGCTAGTCTGGATGCCGTGGATATCGGCCTCGGCCAGCGCCGCGAGGGCCGCCGGCGTATCCTCCAGCCGCAACCAGTTGAACTGGATGTTCTGGCGCGTGGTGAAATGGCCGTAGCCGCGGTCGTAATGCCTTGCCACATAGGCCAGCTGGCGCAGCTGCGTGGCGCTGAGCACGCCATAGGGGATGGCAACGCGCAGCATATAGGCGTGCAATTGCAGATACACGCCATTCATCAGCCGCAACGGCTTGAATTCTTCCTCGGAAAGCTCGCCCTTGCGGCGGCGTTCCACCTGCGCGCCGAACTCCCTGGCGCGCTGGCGCAGGAAATCGCGGTCGTATTCATCGTAACGATAGATGCCGGCGAAGGGCGAGGTTGAGCTTGCGGAAGGCAGCGGCGGCAGCTTCTCACCGCCATCCCGCCAGACACCGGCGGGAAGGTCCGCCCGGACGGACGGGCCGACCGCGCGGATCTGCTCGCGATGCGCCACCGGGAACAGCTTGCCGCCATCGCGCGTCACCTCGACAGGCCGAATGTCGACCACATGCAGTTCGGCATCCGCTGGTTTCGCCT
>JAGWOU010000142.1 GCA_028870815.1 Rhodospirillales bacterium
ATTCGGCACGCTGAACTGGCCGGAAATATCCGCATCCGCGGTAAAATCGCTCGGGCTGCCGGTGACGTGGCTGCGCAGCAGCACAGCGCCGGTAAACCGTGGTTCGAGAGCGGCGACGTTGTTCAGCCGGGCTTGGGTGGTCAGATCGAGCTTTGTCTTATCGAGAATGCCGTGGCCGTTAAGGCTGAATTGCGGCCCGGCCAGCGCAAGCTGGCCAATGGTGACGCGGTTGCCCTGCAGGCTCGCCAGCAGCGAGAGGTTGGTGCGCCCGGCGAGCAGTTTGTTGAGCCCGGCAGGAGCTTGGTTCAGCTCGACATGCCCTTGCAGCGAAAGCGTGGCGCCGTTTTTCTGTGTGGTTTGCGTCACCACGAGATGCAGTTGCGAGTTACCGTGCAGTTGTTGTTTCGCAAGCGTGCCGACAGGGGCAAGGGCGGGAATGGTAAGGACGGCATCCGCGAACGGGTTGGCCGGGTCCAGCCCCAGCGTGCCCGTGATCTCCAGCTTCGCATCGCCCAGCGCCACGGCGCCATTCAGCGCGGCATGGGTGCGCGGCCCGTTCAGTGCCAGGTTCATGACAAGCGGCTGCTTCACCTGCGGGCCGGCGAAATGGCCGATCAGCCCGCCGGGCGGCTCGTTCACATGCAGCTTCATCGCCACGTTTTGCGGGTCCAGCGTGGCGTTAAGAATATAGGCCGCGTTGTCGCTGGCGGTGGTGGCGTTTAGCGCGATGGCGCCGTGCTGGATGTCGCGCAGATGCGTGCTGCCGGTGACATGCAGCGCGATATCCTCTCCCGCCAGCGCGGGCGCGACATGCAGTGTGCCGATTTCAAGCTGATCTACGTTAACGCGGAAATTGGGAATGTTCAGGCCGCTGTTTTTCTGCTTCGCTGTCGTGGACGGGGCGGGCTGACGAAGGACGTCGATGCTGGAAGCCGTGAGCGCCTGGACGGAGAGATTGCGGTGCAGAAGCGCGAGGGGCGACCATTTCAGTTCAGCTTCCGCGCCGCGCAGCCACACGCCGTCTTTATCTTTCAGCGCGAAGCTGGCGATTTTGATGTTCGCCGGGAAATGCCCGGCCAGACCGGCGATGTGAATTGTCGATTTGCCGAATTTGTTGATTTCTTGGACCGCGAAATTCCGCCCCGCTTGGCTGTTCAACGCCATGACGATGCCGCCCACGGCAAGGACCAGCAGCAGAACCAGCGAGAGAAGCCCAAGCAGGAAGCGTTTTACCCAGCGCATGAGCTAGAACGCCTCCCCAAGGCCGAGATAAAGCGCGAAGCCGCCGCCGCCGGGAATGCGTTTCAGCGGCACCGCGATATCCGCCCGGATGGGACCGATGGAGGTGTAATACCGCAGGCCAAGCCCGACGCCGACCCGCAGCTTGCCCCTGAAAGGCGCCGAGCCGGCGCTGACCTGCCCGGCATCGATGAACGGCACCACGCCAATGCTTTTGGTGATGTGCTGGCGGAATTCGAGATTGATCGCGTCTGTGGCCAAGCCGCCTTCGGGTTTGTCGTTTGGAAATAGCGGCCCGATGGTCTGGTAGGCATAGCCGCGCACGGTGCCGGAGCCGCCCGCGTAAAGCCGTTGGTCCGGCGGCACGCCGAATTGTGTGGTGCCCTGGATGCTGCCCACCACGCCGTGCAGCGCGATCACGCCCCAGGCCTTGCGCTCCACCGGGAAATAAACCGAGCCCGTGCCGAGAAGAATCACGAATGGGCTGTGCCGGTTGCCCACCACCGGATAGGTGGGGGTGATGGTGGCGCTGATCATATGCCCCTTGGTCGGCTCCAGCAGGCTGTTCGTTGTGTTCCAGGTGAAGTTGATGGGAAATTGCAGCAGCACATAGGTGCGCGTGACGCTTTCCTGGTCCACGCGCTCGCTGATGAAACTGGGGCCATAGCTGATGGTGGTGGTCTTGGTGATCGGCCGGGACAGTAGGGCGCCGAGGATGAAACCGGTGCGGCTATAGGCGTTGAGTGATTCCTTCAATGCTTCGGCGGAAAGCGAAAGTGTCTGACCGCGCGCGTAATAATCCGGCTTCGCGAAAATGGCTTTCAGATCATAGCCGGGCGCGGTGGTACCGGTGCCGCCCAGCCCGTTCGCGGCGACTGAAATGGTCAGGGTCTCGGCATGGCGGAAGACATTGCGGTCCTCCCAACTGGTGCCGATGGTGAAGCCAGTGTCGGTGGCATAAGCGCCGGAGAGCGAAACCGCGTGGCGCTTCTGCTCGACCACGTGAAATGCCACCGGAACCTCGCCATTTGTTGCCTTATCAGCGGGTACCGGGGTGACGGAAGAAAACACGCCAAGCCCCAGCAATGAATTGCGCGCATCCTGCAAGGCGGTGTCTGAATAGGGCTGGCCGGGACGCAGGCTGATATGCCGGCGGAGGAAATTCGGGTCTGTGCGCTTCAGCCCAGCAAAGCCGATGGGGCCGATATCCACATGCGGGCCGGAGGATACAGTGTAAGTGACCACCAGCGTGTGGTTCGCCTGGTTGGCGACGGCATAAGGCGGGCTGACATTGGCGAAGGCGTAGCCGGCATTGCGCAGGGCGGCTGTAAGTTTGGCGCTGGCGGCAAGCACGGGTGCGGCTTCGGCGGTTTGGCCGGCACGGATGCCGGGGCGCGCCTTAAAGCCCGGCGGCAGGCCGTTGATGCTCACCTGGCCCAGTTTAAATAGAGGCCCTTTTTCGGTGGTTACCCGCACCTTGGCCTGGCTTGCATCGGGCAATTGGTTGAGATGGTCGAGCAGCGCTGGATCGTTGAGGGACATGCCATCGACGGTGATGGTGGCGCGCCCGTCATCATAACCCAGCGAATGCAGCACGGTGGTGAATTGCTTCTCGTCTGTCCGCGCCCGGCCGATGAGGGCAAACGGCGCGGGCGGCAGTTTCTTGTCCAGAGAAATGAGCGCGGATGTTTGCTTCATCAGGTTGTCCAGCTGTTTGCTGCCTGACGGGACAAAATTCACATTATATTTCACCGGGTCCGCGCCCTGGGCGGCTGTGCCGCTTAGAACGAGACAAAGGCACAGAAGAAACTTGATCCGCCGGTGCATGGGTTCAGGTTTGGCAGGATTTTTACCAAGTTTCCACCCGGTAAAGATTTAACCCATTGTAATGTATGGTTTGAAAGCTTTGATGTTGTGATGTCGGAATTAATTCACCGGCCCTGCCGTTTCGGATTCGCCGCCTCGGGCGCCGGGAAGCCGAGATAGTTCAGCCCGTCCAGCATGTGTTTAGGCAAGGGCGCTTCCACCGTCAGGTGGCCGCCTTCCGGGTGCGGGAAGCTGAGGCGCCGCGCATGCAGATGCAGCTGTGGCGCGAAATGTTCGGAGAAGATGCCGCCATAAACCTCGTCGCCCAGAATGGGTGTGCCGAGGGCGAGGCAATGGGCGCGAAGCTGGTGCATGCGCCCGGTATGCGGGTTCAACTGAGCCAAACAGAATCTGCGCCCGGCTTTGTCCAGCACGCGGTAATCGGTCACGGCACTTTGCGCCTCCTTATCTTTCCGGCTGGCGGGTTCAGCGCGTGAGGTCTGGCCGAGATCGATGCGCTTCAGCGGCAGGTCGATGCGCCCTTCAAGCTGGTCCGGCAGGCCGGCCAGCAGCGCCCAGTAGGTTTTTTCCACATCGCGACCACGGAAGGCGGCGGCGAGGGTGCGCGCCACCCGGCTTGAGCGGGCGATGACCAGAAGCCCGGAAGTGTCGCGGTCCAGCCGGTGGACCAGCTTCGGGCGTTCCTCCGCTCCGTCTTGCAGTGCGTCCAGCATGCCATCCACATGCACCGTAATGCCGGAGCCGCCCTGCACCGGCAGTCCGGCGGGTTTGTTGAGCACAATAATGGAGCTGTCGCTGTACAGCACCATGCGCTCCAATTCCTTGGTGCGCGCTTCGTCCATCTTCACCACATGGCGCTGTTTTAGAGCAGCGGCGGGCGGCGCGATCTCAGGTACGCTCAGCACATCGCCCAAATTGAGCCGCGCATTGGCTTCAGCGCGGCTGCCGTTCAGGCGGATTTTGCCGGTGCGCAGCAGCTTTTGCAAAACGCCTTGCGTTAAGCCGGGCACCTCGCGGCGCAGATAGCGGTCCAGCCGCATTTCCGCGCCGGCTTCGGGTACTTGTATCTCGGTCATGATTTCTCATCGCGCAATTTCGTCCAATAAGCGAGGCGCTTTGAAATCTCGCGTTCAAAGCCGCGCTCCACCGGGCGGTAGAAATCCGGCCGCCCCATGCCTTCGGGGAAGTAATTATCGCCGGAAAACCCGTCCTCGGTGTCGTGGTCGTATTGGTAGTTTTCCCCGTAGCCGAGATTTTTCATCAGCTTGGTCGGCGCGTTCAGAATGTTCATGGGCGGCATCAGGCTGCCGGTTTCCTTCGCGGCGCGGTTGGCGGCGCCTATGGCCTTGTAAACCGCGTTAGATTTCGGCGCGGTGGCCAGATACACCACCGCCTGCGCGATGCAAACCTCCCCTTCCGGCGAGCCGAGGCGCTCATAAGCCTCCCACGCCGCCAATGCCTGCGGCAGGGCCTGGGGGTCCGCCAGGCCAATATCCTCCGAGGCAAAGCGCGTGACGCGACGAGCGATGTAACGGGGGTCCTCCCCGCCCGCGAACATCCGCGCCAGCCAGTACAAAGCCGCATCGGGGTCTGAGCCGCGCATGGATTTATGCAGGGCGGAGATGAGGTTGTAATGCTCCTCGCGGTCCCGGTCGTATAACGCCGCGCGGCGGGAGAGGAGCTGGCCAAGCGCGGTTTCGTCCAGCACCGGTTCTGGCGGCAGGGCGAAAAGCTGCTCCGCCATGTTGAGCAAAGCCCGCCCATCGCCATCCGCCATGGCGCGCAGGCTGGCCCTGGCGGTGGGGGTGAGCGGCAGTGTTTCACTGGTTTCCGCCTCTGCCCGGCTGAGCAGCAGTTCCATCGCCGCATCGTCCAGCCGCCGCAGCACGAATACCTGGGCGCGGGAGAGCAGCGCCCCGTTCAGCGCGAAGCTGGGGTTTTCCGTTGTGGCGCCGATCAGCGTGATCGTGCCCGCCTCCACCACCGGCAGAAACGCATCCTGCTGGGCGCGGTTGAAGCGGTGGATTTCGTCTACAAACAGAAGCGTCGCCTTGCCCGCGCGGTGCAGGCGGGTGGCGTCCTCGAACACCTTCTTCAAATCTGCCACGCCCGAGAACACCGCTGAAATCTGCTTGAATTGCAGCCTTGCCGCATCTGCCAGCAGCCGGGCGATGGTGGTTTTGCCCACCCCCGGCGGGCCCCATAAAATCAGCGAGGCCAACGAGCCGCGCCTGAGCATGCCGGTCAGGCTGCCCTCCGGCCCCAGCAGATGGTCCTGGCCCACCACTTCGTTCAACGCTTTCGGGCGCAATGTTTCGGCCAGTGGCCTTGGCCCGGCATGGGGGGCGGGCGGCGGTGCGGCGGCGGCCGGGCCGAACAGATCATCTTCCTGCATGCCGGATATTTAAGCGCATGCGGGGCTGCCCGCCATCTCTTGCGTACCGATTACGATTGAAGCGGAGGGCTGGCTGCCCTAGATTCCCCTAATGGCAAAACAAACCGGCCCTGTGCTCGACATGACGCCTGACGGACGTTTCATCGAGCCGCCTAAACCTTCGATCACGCAAATCCTTTTGCGTCTCGCCTTCTTCGGTATCGCCCTATGCGTTGGCGCGGCGCTGGTGTGGACCGCGTTCATCATGATCCCAATTCTGCTTGTGCTTGGATTTGTGGGGTATTTGTTCGCACGCAGCCAGCGCGGCAATTGGGGTCGATTCTAGGATTTTAGGTCAGCACCGGCTCCAGATCCACGCCCACATGCAGGGAGTGACGACCGCCGCCCAGGAT
>JAGWOU010000143.1 GCA_028870815.1 Rhodospirillales bacterium
AAACTGGTGATAAAATTCCGGCCATGAAGCTCATGCAGGCCACGCCGGACGGCCCGCGCGAAGTGGAGACGGCCGAATTGCTGGGCACCGGAAAGGTTGTGCTGTTCGCCGTGCCCGGCGCCTTCACCCCCACCTGCAGCGCCAAACATGTGCCCGGCTTTGTGAAGCTGGCACCGGAGCTGAAGGAAAAGGGCGTGGACAAAATTGTGTGCATGGCGGTGAACGACGCCTTCGTGCTTGGCGCCTGGGCCAAAGACCAGAAGGCCGGCGACGCTGTGCAGTTTTTGGCCGACGGCTCCGCCGCCTTCACCAAGGCACTGGGGCTGGAGCTGGACCTGGTGGCACGCGGCATGGGCATTCGCAGCCAGCGTTTCGCGCTGGTGATCGAAGATGGCACCGTGACCAAGGTGGCGGTTGAGGAACCGGGCGGGTTCGAGGTCAGCCGCGCCGAGGCCATTCTCGAAGCCCTTTAAGTCCGGTGACGCTCGCTCTCACGGTCGTCGTACCGTGCTATAACGAACGCGCGAATGTGGCCCCCATGGTTGCCGCGTTGGACAAGGCGCTCGCGGGCCTCGCCTGGGAAGTTGTATTCGTGGACGACGACAGCCCGGACGGCACCAGCGCCGAAGCCAAGCGCATCGCACAATTGGACCCGCGGGTGCGCTGCATTCGCCGCGTTGGCCGGCGCGGCCTTTCCTCCGCCGTTATCGAAGGCGCGCTCTCCTCAGCCGCCGCGCATATCGCCGTGATCGACGGCGACATGCAGCATGACGAAACACGTTTGCCCCTGATGCTGGAGGCCGTAATCGGCGGCGCGGACATGGCCGTGGGCAGCCGCCATGTGGAAGGCGGGGATTCCGCCGGCCTCTCCTCACCATTGCGGGTGAAACTTTCGGAAACCGGCATCCGCGTGGCGCAGATGGTCACGCATACCTCTATCACGGACCCGATGAGCGGTTTCTTCCTGCTGCGGCGGGAGCTGTTCGACACGCTGGCGACCCGACTCACCGGCCAGGGCTTCAAGATTTTGCTCGATCTGATTCTCGCCTCGCCGCGCCAGCTGAGTATTGCGGAAATACCGTACAAATTCCGGCCGCGTGTGGCGGGCGAAAGCAAGCTGGACGTGCTGGTATTGGCACAATTTGCCGGGCTGCTGCTGGACAAGGCGCTGGCCGGCCGCGTGCCGCTGCGTTTCATCTCCTTCGCGCTGGTCGGCATTGTCGGCGTGCTGGTGAATATCCTTGTGCTGCAGATCGCCTCCGCCGCCGGAGCGGATTTCGGCACGGCGCAGACCATCGGCACCATCTTCGCCATGGTGGTGAATTTCCAGCTCAACAACCAGCTCACCTACCGGGCGCAGCGGCTGAAAGGGGCGCGGGCCTGGCGCGGCCTGGCGCTGTTCATGATCGTGTGCGGGCTGGGGGCCATCGCCAATATCGGCATCGCCAAGGCGCTGTATCTTGAAAACGGCCGCAGCCTGTTCTCCGGTGCGGCGGGGGCGGCGGTGGGCGTGGTTTGGAACTACGCTGTTTCCGCCACGTTAGTCTGGCGCGTGCGGTGAGATGAACTGGCCAATCGCGGCGCTGCTGGCGCTTACCGCGCTGCGCCTCGCTTTGGCCGCGGTTTTGCCGCTCACGCCCGACGAAGCCTATTACTTCACCTGGGCGAAACATCTGCAAGCCGGATATCTCGACCATCCGCCAATGGTGGCGTTGTGGATAAAGGCCGGCACGGCACTGTGCGGTGATACACCGCTCGGCATCAGACTGCTGGGGCCGCTGACGGCAGCCCTGGGCTCCTTCGCGCTCTATGACGCCGGAAACAGACTGCTGCCGGAACAGCGCCCCGGCCTGCGTGCTGCCGCGCTGCTGAACGCCACGCTGATGCTGGGGGCAGGCTGCATATTGATGACGCCGGACACCCCCTTGCTGTTCTTCTGGACATTGGGGTTATGGGCGCTGGCGCGGCTGGTGCAATCCGGCAGCCCGCGCTGGTGGCTGGCGGCGGGAGCCATTGCCGGGCTGATGCTGTTTTCCAAATACACCGCCGCCTTGTTTCTGGCCGGCACGGGGCTATGGGCACTTTTTTCGCCAACCATCCGCGCGCATCTGCGCACCCCTTGGCCATGGGCGGGGATCGCTCTGGCGTTTTTGCTGTTCGCGCCGGATATCGCCTGGAACGCCAGCCATGACTGGGCCAGTTATCTGAAGCAGGGCGGACGGGAGGATGGCTTTGACCCCGCCCGGGCCTTGCAGTTTTTTGGCGAATTGGTGGGCGGGCAGGCGCTGCTGTTTACACCGCTCATCGCCATTCTGGCGGTGCGCGGGGTTTGGTATTTGCGGCGCGATGCCTCGCCCGGCGCGCGTCTGCTGCTCTGGCTGACCCTGCTGCCCGCCGCGATTTTCCTGGAATTCGTGCTAAAGGGCCGGGTGCAAGGCAATTGGGTGGCGATTCTCTACCCCACCGCCTGCCTTGCCGCCGCCGCCGCGCCGACGCGCTGGCTGCGGCCTGCCGTGGCGCTTGGCTTCGGCGTCACCGCGCTGGTTTATGTGCAGGCTTTGGCAGCACCCTTTCCCATACCGGCGGCGCGGGACACATCGGCCTTGCAAATGGCGGGCTGGAAAAATTTCACGGCCGAGGCCGCCGCCACGCACCCGGCTTTTCTCACCTCCGATGACTACGCCACAGCCGCCATCCTTGCCTTTTATGCGCCCAAAGCCGTGCCGGTGCTCGGTTTCGGGACGCGCTGGCGCTATTTTGCGTGGCCGGTCGCACCGGTGCGGGGCCAAGCCGGCCTGCTGATCACCCGCCGCACCAGCACGCCTTGCCCAGACCAGCTTGGAACCATCATCCGCCGGCGCGGTAATGAGCCCGTGATGACCTACAAGATCTGCCGCATCACCGCTAAAGCCGCCGGCAAGGAATTTCCCCGCCCATGACGCAACGCATCCCCACGGCCCAGGACGTTCACGCCGCCGCCGCGCGGTTGAAAGGGCGGGTCGTTCGCACGCCGATGCTGTGCAGCGCCATGCTGGACAAGGCGGTGGGAGCGACTGTGCTGATCAAGCCGGAAGTATTGCAGCGCACGGGCAGTTTTAAGCTGCGCGGCGCCACCAATGCGCTGCTTTGCATTCCCGAAGCGGCGCGTGCCCGTGGCGTGGTGGCATATTCCTCCGGCAACCACGCGCAGGGCATCGCCTGCGCCGCCGCGAGCCTCGGCATGGCGGCGACCATCGTGATGCCGGCGGATGCTCCTGCCATCAAACGCGAGGCTACCGCGTTCTGGGGGGCGAGGATCGTGGCCTATGACCGGTTCACCGAAAACCGCGAGGCGATCGCCACCGCCATCACCGCCGAGACCGGCGCCACGCTGATTCCGCCTTATAATCACCCGGATGTGATTGCCGGCCAGGGCACGGCGGCGCTGGAACTGACCGAGGACGCCACGCAAGCCGGGCTGGCGATGGACATGTTCATCATCCCTGCCGGTGGCGGTGGGCTGACGGCGGGCTGCGCCCTGGCCCTTTCGGATGTCTCACCCGGCACGCGCATCCACACCGCCGAGCCGGAAGGCTGGGACGATACGGCTCGCTCTCTGGCGGCGGGAACGCGCCTGCGTAACGACATGAAAGGCTCGCCGCTCTGCGACGCGCTGCTGACGCCAATACCGGGCGAGCTGACTTTTGCCGTGAACAGCCGCCTGGTGACATCCGGCTTCGCGGTGAGCGACGACGAGGTGCGCGCCGCGCAAAAATTCGCCGCCCGAGCGCTTAAGCTTGTGGTTGAACCGGGTGGGGCCGTGGCGCTGGCGGCATTGCTCTCCGGCAAGGCCGCCATTGCGGGGAAAACCGTGGGACTCATGCTTTCCGGCGGTAATACGGATTTTTGATCCGCCACCCCCCGGCCCCAGCCGCGTTTGCCAAGCTGCTCCGCATTGCTTGCCAGAAATCGGCACAAAATCACACCAAAGTTTAACTTTCAATGCCCTCCCGGCCGGGCCAGAAAGCCTTGCGTGGCAGCCCGCAATCCGCAATATCGCAGCCATGCACATGCATGATGAACGCCGGCTCTCCACCCTGCGGGCCTACGACCCGGCGGGAATGGGCCAGGATCATGGGCTGGATACCCTGTGCAGCCTCGTGCGAATGACCCTGAATGTTCCTATGGCGGCAGTTACCTTGGTGGATGAGCGCCTGACCCATCATGTTGGCATGGCCGGTATGGAGCTTGGCGCTTTGCCGAACGAGATCACTTTCTGCTCTCGCACCATCGAGGGCACACTACCGATGTTGGTGGAGGACGCCACCAAGGATGTGCGCTTCGCCAACAACCCGTTCGTGATCACCGATCCCGGCGTACGCTTCTATCTTGGCGCGCCCCTGATCGCGCCGGACGGCTCGGCGCTGGGCGCGATTTGCGCGGTCGATACCAAAACCCGCGTCTGCTCGGATGACGAGATCACCAAACTCTGCACTTTGGCCAGCACGGCCGTGCAGATTTTGGAAATGCGCCGGCGGATGAATGAGGTTCGGGCCTTCGCTCTGACCGACAGCCTCACCGGCATCGCCAACCGAGTAGGGGTCGAACTGGAAATCGAAAAAGCCATCGCTGTGCAGCAACGCCATGCGCTTCCGTTCGCGCTGGCCTATTTCGATGTCGATCACTTCAAACAGGTGAACGACCAACTCGGCCATGGAGCGGGTGACAGGCTGCTGCGGCTGATTGGGCAGGCCCTAGCCCCCCGCACCCGCCGGGAAGAAGCCAGCGGCCGGCTGGGCGGCGACGAATTCGTTATCCTTCTGATTGGGGCCAATACCGCCACGGCTCATGCCACTGCGGTACAGATCAAGGCACGACTGGATCAGACGATGGCGGAAAACGGCTTTCCCGTCAGTTTCTCGATGGGCGTTGCCGTGTTCGAGGCGCCACCCCCCAGCGTGGAGGCGGCGCTGAGCCAGGCGGATTCCCTGCTCTATAAAGTCAAGCGTCAGGGCAAAAACCAAATCATCATCGAAGCGGCGGACTAACGGCGCTACCCGGCGCCTTTCTCACATTTTATCGCGCCAGCTATCTCCACCGACTGCCGCCGCCCTGTAAAGGGCCGGGTGAGGCGGGAGAGCAGTTGCGTCCAGCCCTTATCCACCCAAGCCAGCGGTAAGGCGCAGATCAATGTGAGCAGGATGGAGCACAATGCAGCCGCGAACGCCGCCCCTGCCATGCCAAGCGTTCCCACACCGTCCATAAACGCCACCGAACCCGCGGAAAGCAATATCGGCCCGTGCAGCAGATAAATGGGGAAGGATAGAAGCCCCAGCCACACCGCCCAGCTCCCCGAGAAAACCCGTCGCGTTGCCGGGTGACCCAACAGCACGATGATGATGAGCGCGGCTCCTAAATCCCACACGTAATGACTGTACGCTGGCGAGAGCAGCAGCTTGAGCGGCGCGTGGATCAGCAGTTTCTGCTCAAATGTGAAACTGAACAGATAAAGCCCCAGGCCACCCAGGAGCGCTGCCTGGATGTTGCCCAGCACCGGCAGCCGGCCTTCGACAAACAGCATGGCCAGCACCGCACCCACCAGAAAATCCGCGAAAAAAGTGTAGGGATAACCGGTGCCGACGGCATAAATCGCCAGCGCCACCAACCCCAGCCGCAGCGCCCAACTGCCAACGGCGAACAATATGGGTGCCGCGAAGAAAATGGCGAATGAGCAAAACAGCTCGATCCGCATGGTCCAGAGGGGAGAATCGAACTTCACCTCGCCCTTAGTGAAAACATTGACCAACCCCTCG
>JAGWOU010000144.1 GCA_028870815.1 Rhodospirillales bacterium
GAGGGTGCGCCATAGCAAGCCCGTAAGCCGCACGGCGGGGGCCGTGTTCGCGCGCCGTGCGCCGCGTGCCTGCTGGGTGTTGATCTGCACATAGGCAGCACCCGCCATGATGGCGAGGCACAGCATGTCCTCGAAGAAATCCGATGAATAGGCGCGGTCGAACAATTTTATCCAGGCCAGCCCGGCCAGAGCGCCCAGCACAGTGCATCCCCGCGCGAGGGTAAACAGCTTCACCCCCAGCCACCATTCTGCCCGGTCCACCCCCGGTTGCAGCAACTGGTCGATGATAAAATCATCCGCTTTTCGCGCCAAACCGATCATGTTCCCGGCCTCATCCGTCGCCCTGCCAGACCGTTACAGCAAAGCTCGCCGCAGCGAGCCGCCCGCCGCCGCCAGCTTTTCCCGGGCCGCTTCCGGCGCCAAGCCAAGCCTTATGGCCAGCACGGCCAGTTTAACATGCATTCCACAGGCTTCCAGTTCAAGGCTTGCGCGCTGTTCATCCGCATCCGTCAGCGCCATCACCATGCGCAGCGCGCGGTTTCGCAGCTTGGTGTTGCTGGCGCGCATATCCACCATGAACGGCCCGTAGGTTTTGCCGAGCCGGATCATCACCGCCGAGGAAAGGATGTTGAGCGCGATCTTCTCGGTAGACCCGGCGGAGAGCCGCGTGGACCCGGCGATGATCTCCGGGCCGGAAAGAATTTCCACCGCGATGGCCGCTGTCTTGGCCATGGCGGAGCCCGCATTGTTCACGATGGCACCGGTTAGCCCGCCCAGCCTGGCCGCGTGGCGCAGGGCGGCGAGGGTGAACGGTGTTCCGCCGGAAGCAGCGATTCCCACCAGCGCATCCCTGGCGCTGAAGCCGTGTTGTTCCAGCGCTTGTTGGGCAGCGTCTTCGTCGTCCTCGGCTCCTTCCTCAGCCTGGATGAACGCGCTTGGCCCCCCGGCCAGCAAGGGCACGATCAGCCCGGGCTCCACCCCGAAAGTGGGGCGGCATTCCACCGCATCCAGAAACCCCAACCGCCCGGAGGTGCCCGCCCCGGCATAAAACAGCCGCCCGCCTTCTCGCAGTTTTTCCGCAACGCCCTCCACCAGCCGCGCCAGAGCCGGGGCGGCATTTGCCAAGGCGCGCTGCGCCGCCGCTTCCTGGCCCAGAAACAGCCGCACGATCTCCTCGGTGCCGCGTTCCTCCAAATCCATCAGTTCCAGCCTTGCGGCTTCTGTCCCACGTAGCGCCTTTGCCGGGGGTGCGATGCCACCGCGCCACACCTGCAAAGCGTGGAAGTCATCGGACCACCAGACCAGATCCGCCAGCGCCCCCGGCGCGATCCGCCCGGCATCCAGCCCAAGAGCGGCGGCGGGGCGGGCGGTTACGGCGGCAAGCGCCACTTCCGGCGCGATGCCAAAGGCGATCATCCTACGTATGCCCTCATCCAGCGTGATCGCCGCTCCCGCGATGGTGCCATCCTCCCGGTGGCCCACGCCGTCTTGGCCCAGCGTGGCGGGTGTGCCGCCGAATGCCAGCGTAGCGCCCGCTTCCAGCCCGGCCAGCGCGATGGAATCCGTCACCGCGATGGCGCGGGGACAGGCGGCAAAGGCGATTTGCACAACCGCCGGGTCCACATGCACCCCGTCCACGATCACGCAGGGGGCTAAACGCGCATCGGTCAGCGCCACACCCGGGGCGCCCGGTGCCCGGTGGCCAAGCGCGGATTGCGCATTGAACAGATGCGTGACGAGCCGTGCCCCCGCATCCGCCCCTGCTCGCATTTCCTCCGCGTTTGCCGTGGTGTGGCCGAGCGAGACGGCGATGCCAGCCGCCACAAACCGGCGGATGGCTGAAAGCCCATGCGGCAGTTCCGGCGCGAGGGTGACCAGCCGCAGCACGGTAGCCGCCGGGCCGCCCAGCAATTCGTCCAGTGCCGCATCGTCCGGCAGGCGCAGCCATTCTGCCTGGTGGGCGCCGCGTTTGGAGGGTGCCAGAAACGGCCCTTCCAGATGCAGCCCCAGCAGGCCGGGGTGGCGCGCCATTGCCACTTGCAGCCTGGCGGCGGCAGCGCTGATTCTGGCCAGGGGCGCGGTGATGATGGTGGGCAGCACGGAGGTAACGCCCCGCGCCGCCAGCCCTTCCACGAGGCAATCCCAGCCCTCCGGCGTGGCGGTGGCGCAATCCACCCCGAACGCGCCGTTGTTGTGCAGGTCGATCAGCCCTGGGCTCAGCACGCCATGGGTAAGGCGGATATCCACCGCCGCCTCGCCGGGTTGAACGGAGACGATCCGTCCATCCGCGATCTTCACCGTGGCGGGGCCGGTGAAGCGTTCTCCATCGAACAGGCGCTGGGCAAAAATCCGCATGGTACCGTGATGTTTTGAAAAGGTATGTCCCCGGCGGGATTCGAACCCACGGCCCCAGGATTAGGAATCCTGTGCTCTATCCTGCTGAGCTACGGAGACATCTTAAGCGCGTCGCCCCTCGCGGGGCCAAGCCTCTTTAGCCTGCCCTAAGCGGAATTCAAAGCTTAGTGCAGCTTGGTGCCGTCGGGTCCGAACACGCCCACATTCACGTGGATGCCGTGCCGCACGCTTTCCGTCACGGTGCAGAAATCCTCGAATGTCGCCAGCGCGCGGGCAAGATGCGGCACGGCCTCCGGCGGGCCATTGAGCGTGATGTGAACATCGAGGTTCAAAACCCGCAGCCGGTTCTTCTCGTTGCGGCCGATCTCGCAGGTGACGGTGGCGGAAAATTCGCCCGGGTCTTCGTGGTATTTCCGGCAGGCGAAGGTGAGGCTGGCGCAGAGGCAATTGGCGATGGAGGCCGCCAGCAGATGCTGCGGTGAGGGGCCAGAATCCACACCGATGGGCACGGGTTCATCGGCGATCAGCGTGGCATATTGCGGTCCGAATTCCACGAGAAACCGGTAATCTTCCTGCCGGGTGACGGTAACGCTTATGCTCTCGCTCATGCCACTCTCCTTATGTTCCCGCCGGTTTGGCGCCCGGCAGCGGGATGAATTCTTCCTCGTCGCCCGCCACCAGCCCGAAGCGGCGCTGCACCCAATCCTCTTTCGCCTGTTCGATACGCTCTTTCGAGCTTGAGACAAAATTCCACCAGATATGGCGTGGGCCATCCAGCGGGTCGCCGCCCAGCAGCATCAGGCGGGCGGCTGTGACGGCGCGGATGGTGATGGCGTCGCCCGGGCGGAAGACGAGCAATTGCCCCTCGCCAAACCGCTCACCGGCAATTTCCACCTCTCCCGCGATGATCTGTGCCGAGCGTTCCTCATGCTCATCCGGCAGCGGCAGGCTGGAGCCGGCTTCAAGGTTCGCATCCACATAGAGCGTGCCGGAAAAAACCCGCACCGGTGAAACCTGCCCATAGGCGTGGCCCGCGATGATGCGCGCCACGATGCCGCCATCCTCAAGCTGCGGCAGGCTGGCGCCCGTGTGATGAAAAAACCCCGGCGCGGTTTCTTCCGCCATTTTCGGCAGCGCCACCCAGCTTTGGATGCCGAGCATGGGTTGCCCGGTTTGCCGCGCATCGTCCGGGCTGCGTTCTGAATGGGCGATGCCGCGCCCGGCCGTCATCCAGTTTATCGCACCTGGGCGGATTTCCTGCGCGCTGCCCAGCGTGTCCCGGTGAAAAATCCGCCCTTGCATCAGGTAGGTCACGGTGGCGAGGCCGATATGCGGGTGCGGTCGCACATCCAGCCCATGGCCCGGTTCGAATGTCGCGGGGCCGATATGGTCCAGGAACACGAATGGCCCCACCATGCGCCGGCTGGCATGGGGCAGGGCGCGGCGCACGCGCAAACCGCCAATGTCATGGGTGATGGGGGTGATGACCAGTTCGGCCCCATTTTCCGGGCCGGCGAGAGGATTATGCAGCCAGGACAAGTTGCCTCCGATTCGCGAACGGCGTCCTGTGTAGCTCAGGCCGGAGCGGCGTTTAGGTCAACCCCCAGCCTGCCATACCAGATGATTCACCGGCCCGTGCCCGGCGCCAAGCCCAGGTGCTGTGGCGATGGCGTCCTGCAAATAATTCCGGGCCCGGCGCACTGCCGCTTCCAGCCCCATGCCCTGCGCCAGGCTGGTGGCGATGGCCGAGGACATGGTGCAGCCCGTGCCATGGGTGTTGCGGGTTTCAAGGCGCGGCAGGGTGATGGCCACCACCTCATTCGGTGTTACCAGCAGGTCGGTCAGCGCTGTGCCGGTGCCGTGCCCGCCTTTCACCAGGGCCGCCTTCGCCCCCATCTCCAGCAGCTTACGCCCTGCCGCAATCCGTTGCGCCTCGGTCTCCACCGGCAGCCCGGTGATCTTCGCGGCTTCCGGCAAATTCGGGGTGATGAGCGCGGCCTTGGGGATCAGTTCGGAGATCAGCGCGGCGATCGCGCCGTCCGGCAGCAGTGTGGCGCCGGAGGTGGAAACCATCACCGGGTCCAGCACCACCGGCACATTCTCCGGCAGGTTGGTGGCGACGGTGCGGATGATCTTCTCATTGGTCAGCATGCCAAGTTTGATGGCGTCCACGCCGATATCGGAGAGCACCATGCGCATGCATAGGGCGACGAATTCGGCCGGTACCGGGTGCACATCCTGCACCCCCAGCGTGTTCTGCGCGGTTAATCCGGTATAGGTGGCGCAGCCATACCCGCCCAGCGCGGTGATGGTTTTAATATCGGCCTCAACCCCGGCGCCGCCGCTGCAATCAGACCCGGCGATGGTCAGCACGCGCGCAATCTTGCTCTTGTCCATAGGCCGGCTCACTCCGCGGCTTGCGCGGTGGCGGCGGCGATCTCGGCGCAGAGCCCCTCGACGATCTCCTCGATCTGCGTCTGGTCCTCGCCCTCCGCCATCACGCGGATCAACGGCTCGGTGCCCGAGGCGCGGATGAGCACGCGGCCGCTGGCGCCAAGCCGCGTTTCGGCGTGGGTGATGGTGGCCTGGATATGCGCCAGCGCCAAAGGCGAGGCGCCATGATAGCGCACATTGCGCAAAAGCTGCGGCAGTGGCGCGAACACGCGGCACGCTTCCGAGGCGCGCTGGCCCGAGCGCACCAGAACCGAGAGCACCTGCAACGCTGCCACCAGCCCGTCGCCCGTGGTGGAGAAATCCGAAAGGATCACGTGGCCGGATTGCTCGCCGCCAAGATTGAACCCGTCCGCCCGCATTGCCTCGGCCACATAGCGGTCGCCCACCTTGGTGCGGGCGAGGGTGAGGCCGAGCCCTGCCAGGAAGCGCTCCAGCCCCAGATTGCTCATGACGGTGGCGACGATGCCGCCGCCGCGCAATTGCCCGGCTTCCGCCATATCCCGGGCGATCAGCCCCAAAATCTGGTCGCCATCGATAATCTCGCCGCGTTCATCGGCCAGAATCACGCGGTCGGCGTCGCCATCCAGCGCGATGCCGATATCCGCGCCATGTTCCAGCACGGCCTCGCACAGCCCGCGCGGGGCGGTGGAACCGGCTTCGCGGTTGATGTTGAACCCGTCCGGGCTGACACCGAGGGAAATCACTTCCGCGCCGAGTTCGTAAAGTGCTGCTGGGGCAACGCGGTAGGCCGCGCCGTGGGCACAATCCAGCACGATGCGCAGGCCATCCAGCCGCAAGCCGCGGGGCAGGGTGAATTTTGCGGCCTCCACGTAACGTCCGGCGGCATCCACCAGCCGCGAGGCGCGGCCCAGCTTGGCGGGGGGCGCCATGCGGTCCGCCAGATCTTCCGCCATCAGCGCTTCGATCTCGGCCTCGGTTTCGTCCGAAAGCTTGGCGCCGTCCGGGCCGAACAGCTTGA
>JAGWOU010000145.1 GCA_028870815.1 Rhodospirillales bacterium
GCCATCGGCCTTGTTCAGCCGCACCACGCCGGCCTGCGCCAGCATGGCCTCGGTGATGGTCTCACCAGCGTTCAGCTTGCCAGCCTCAAGTGCCGCGTCAAGCGCGTCGAGGTTAAGCGGCGCGAACACCTTACGGTTGACGTTATGGAAGCCGCGCTTCGGCAGACGGCGATAGATCGGGAGCTGACCGCCCTCGAACCCATTGAGGGACACGCCCTCACGCGCCTTCTGACCCTTCACACCCTTACCCGAGGTCTTGCCCTTGCCAGAGCCGATACCGCGGCCAAGGCGCTTGGACTTGAGACGGGCGCCGGGATTGTCCCGGATTTCGTTCAGTTTCATCGTTGCAATTCCTTACCGCTCAGCCGAGCTCTTCGACTTTGAGCAGGTGCTTCACCTTGTTCACCATGCCGAGAACTTCCGGCGTGGCGGCGCGCTCAACATTCTTGCCGATCTTGTTCAGACCAAGCCCCACCAGCGTGGCCTGCTGGCCGGGCTTGCGCCCGTTGCCAGAACCAACCTGGGTGATACGGATCTTCTTTTCAGACATCGGCCGTCTCCACCTGCTTCTCCGGCGCGCCGAACAGCTCGGCCACCTTCTTGCCTCGGCGGTTGGCAACCTGGCGGGGGCTGGTCGCACCCTGCAACGCGGCGAAGGTCGCCTTCACCATGTTATGCGGGTTGCGGCTGCCGAGAGACTTGGCCACCACGTCGGCGATGCCCAGCGTCTCGAACACGGCGCGCAGCGGGCCGCCGGCGATGATGCCGGTACCGGCCGGCGCGGCGCGCAGCACCACCTCACCCGCGCCAAAAATGCCGCGTGCGTCATGATGCAGGGTCCGGCCTTCCTTCATAGGAACGCGGATCATGGACTTCTTGGCGCGCTCGGTCGCCTTGCGGATCGCCTCGGGCACCTCACGGGCCTTGCCCGCGCCGTAGCCAACGCGACCCTTCTGGTCACCGACCACCACCAGCGCGGCGAAAGCGAAACGGCGTCCGCCCTTCACCACTTTGGCGACGCGGTTGATGGTCACCAGCTTGTCGACGAACTCATCACCGGCCTCGCGCTCGCGATCGTTGTTGCGATCGCGGTCCCGGCGCTGGCCACCACCTTCACGTGCTTCACGTGCCATGTGCAAACCCTCTTAGAAGTCGAGGCCGCCCTCGCGGGCCGCCTCTGCCAGGGCTTTCACCCGGCCATGATAGAGATAAGAACCGCGATCGAACACGACCTGGGTCACGCCCGCTTCCTTGCAGCGCTCGGCGATCAGCTTGCCAACGGCGGCGGCGGCATCCTTGTCCGCGCCGGTCTTCAGCGAAGCCTTCAGGTCCTTGTCCAGACTCGAAGCGGCGGCAAGGGTGCGCCCCTGCGCGTCGTCGATGATCTGGGCATAGATATGCTTGCCGGAGCGGAAGACGGACAGGCGCGGGCGCCCGCCGGACTTCTGCCGGAGCTGATAGCGAAGGCGCGCCCGGCGGCGGGCCTGCAGGTCCAGATTGCTCGACATTATTTCTTCTTACCCTCTTTGCGGCGGATGGCCTCGCCCTCAAACTTGACGCCCTTGCCTTTATACGGCTCTGGCGGACGCCATGCGCGCAGCTCAGCGCAAACCTGGCCAACCTGGCGCTTATCGACGCCCTCGACCTTGATCGAGGTCGGCTTCTCGCAGGTCACCTTGATCCCCTCGGGGATCGGGTAGGTGACATCGTGCGAGAACCCAAGATTCACCACCAGGTTCTTGCCCTGCACCGCAGCGCGGTAACCGGTGCCGGTGATTTCCAGGGTCTTGGAGTAGCCCTGGGAAACGCCCTTCACCATGTTCGCGATGTTGGCACGGGTGGTGCCCCACATCATACGCGCCTGGGCTTCCTTGGTTTTCGGCTCAACCGAAACCTTGTTGCCGTCAACCGAGACATTGACCAGATCGGTCAGGGCCAGGGTCTGCTCACCGAGCTTGCCTTTGGCGGTGACGACATTGCCGGAGAGGGCAACGGTCACGCCGGCCGGGATCTCAACGGGATATTTACCAACACGAGACATCTTGGCGCTCCCTTAGAACACGCGGCAGAGCACTTCGCCGCCAACATTGGCAGCGCGGGCTTCCACATCGCTCATCACGCCACGCGGCGTGGACAGGATCGACACACCGAGGCCGTTATAGACCCGCGGCAATTCCTTGATCTTGGAATACACGCGGCGGCCCGGACGGGACACGCGGGAAATTTCCTTAATCACCGGCTGGCCTTCATTGTACTTCAGCTCGATGCGGAGCTGCGCAACGCCGGTACGGATTTCCTCGCGGGTGAAGCCGCGAATGAAGCCCTCGCGCTTCAGAACCTCGAGCACGTTGGCGCGCAGGTTGGAAGCAGGAGCGGTGCAGGAGGTCATCCGCGCATGCTGGGCATTGCGGATACGGGTGAGCATATCGCCCAAAGGATCGGACATAGACATGTTTTGTGCCCTTTTCCTTTACCAGCTGGCCTTGGTGACGCCGGGGATCTGCCCGGTGCTCGCCAGGTCGCGGAAGGCGATACGGCAGAGCTTGAACTTACGGTAATTGCCTCGGGCGCGGCCGGTCAGCTCGCAGCGCAGGCGGACCCGCACCTTCGCACCATTGCGCGGCAATTGCGCGAGCTTGAGGCTCGCCTCGAAACGGTCTTCAACCGGCAGCGAGCGATCCATGATCGTCGCTTTCAGCGCGGCGCGCTTGCCTTTGTCACGGGCAGCCATATGCTCGCGCTTGGCGTTCCTGTTGACCTGTGATGTCTTAGCCATTCTCTAAAACCCCTCCGGAACCTGCTGGAACCCCCAGCCGTTTTCCAAAAACTTTGCCAAACCCGCTGCCTTACTTCGCGAACGGCAGGTTGAAACCCTTGAGCAGCGCCTTCGCTTCCGCGTCGGTCTTCGCGCTGGTCACGAAGCAGATATCCATACCGCGGATCGCATCGACCTTGTCGTACACGATTTCCGGGAAAATGATCTGCTCTTTCACGCCGAGCGTGAAATTGCCGCGGCCATCGAAGCCCTTATTCGCCGGAATGCCACGGAAGTCGCGCACGCGCGGCAGCGCGATGGTGACCAGGCGGTCCAGGAACTCGAACATGCGGTCGGCACGCAGCGTCACCTTGGCGCCAATCGGCAGACCGGCGCGGATCTTGAAGCCGGCAATCGCCTTCTTCGCCACCGTCTTCACCGGCTTCTGGCCGGAGATCAGGGTGAGCTCCGCCACAGCTGCGTCCAGCTTCTTCTGGTCGCCGGCGGCTTCGCCGACACCCATGTTGATGACGATCTTCTCAAGCGCCGGGATCTGCATTTCATTGCTGTAGCCAAACTCCTTCTTGAGTTCGGCGCGCACCACCTCGCGGTAATGCTTTTGCAGACGGGGCGGAATTCTTTCTTCGCTCATTGCGGCCTCCTTCAGCCGTCAATCGCGTTGCCGCTCTTGCGAGCGACACGCACTTTGCGGCCATCGTCCAGCACACGGAAGCCAATTTTGGTCGGCTTGTCCGTGGCGGGATCGATCAACGCCAAATTCGACAGATGCACAGCTGCCTCACGGGGGATGATGCCACCCTCCTGGCCCATGCGGTTCGGCTTGGTGTGGTGCTTGGCCACGGCCACGCCCTGCACAACCGCCTTCTCCTCGGTCGGCAGCACGCGCAGCACCTCGCCGCGGGCACCCTTGGAGGAGCCGGAAATCACCAGCACCTTGTCACCCTTTTTAATACGCGCGGCCATATTACAGCACCTCCGGCGCCAGGCTGATGATCTTCATGAACTTCTTGGCGCGCAGCTCACGAACCACCGGCCCAAAGATACGGGTGCCGATCGGCTCCTGCTGCTTGTTGATCAGCACAGCCGCGTTGCGGTCGAAGCGGATCACGCTGCCATCGGGGCGGCGCACCGGATAGGCGGTGCGAACCACCACGGCCTGATGCACGTCACCCTTCTTCACCTTGCCGCGGGGGATCGCGTCCTTAACGGACACCACGATCACATCGCCGACGGAGGCCGTCTTGCGCTTGGAGCCGCCGAGCACCTTGATGCACTGCACGCGCTTGGCACCAGAGTTGTCAGCGACATCGAGATTGGATTCAACGATAATCATGTCTCAAATCCCTCTCAGCCGGCTGGCGTTTCGGCGGCGAGCGCAGCGCCGTTGCGCTCCGTCACCACCCAGGTCTTGCGGCGGCTGATCGGCGCGCATTCTTCAATGCGCACCAGGTCACCTTCCACGCAGACATTGTTCTCGTCATGCGCCGCGTACTTCTTGGAGCGGCGGATGAACTTCTTATACAGCGGATGCATGATGCGGCGCTCGACAAGCACGGTAATCGTCTTGTCCATCTTGTCGCTCACGACCCGCCCGGTCAGAACACGTTTCGGCATGGTACCCTCTTAACCCTTCTCGGCGGTGCGGGCGCGTTCCGCGAGAATCGTCTTCACGCGCGCAATGTCGCGGCGCACGGCGCGCACGCGGCTGGTGTTCTCCTGCTGCCCGGTGGCGCGCTGGAACCGCAGATTGAACTGCTCCTTGCGCAGATCCACCAGCAGCGCCTTCAGTTCGTCCGGGGACTTGACCCGGATGTCAGATGCAGTGGTCATAACTCTTACGCCTCGCCGATACGGGTGACGAACTTGGTGCGGATCGGCAGCTTCGCGGCACCGAGCGACAGCGCTTCACGAGCCAATGTCTCGGGAACACCGTCAATCTCAAACACAATGCGGCCGGGCTGCACGCGCGCGACCCAGAATTCCGGGCTACCCTTGCCGGAGCCCATACGCACTTCGGCCGGCTTGGTGGAGACCGGCAGATCCGGGAAGATGCGGATCCACACGCGGCCTGCACGCTTCATGGAGCGGGTGATGGCACGGCGCGCGGCTTCGATCTGCCGGGCGGTAATGCGCTCGGGCTCAAGCGCCTTCAGGCCAAACGCGCCGAAATTCAGCTGCGTGTTGCCCTTGGCGTTGCCGTGGATGCGGCCTTTGTGCGCCTTGCGGAACTTGGTACGCTTAGGAGACATCATGGCTTCAAATTCCTCTTAGCGCTGCGGGGCCTGTTCGGCCGCGCGCTTGTCCTGCGCGAGCGGATCCTGAACCAGGATCTCACCCTTGAAGATCCAAACCTTAACGCCGCAGGTGCCGTAGGTGGTCATCGCCGTGGCGGTGCCGTAATCAAGGTCGGCACGCAGCGTGTGCAGCGGCACGCGGCCTTCACGGTACCACTCGACGCGGGCGATCTCAGCGCCGCCGAGACGGCCGGAGCAGGTGATCTTGATGCCCTGGGCGCCCAGACGCATCGCGGACTGCACGGCGCGCTTCATGGCGCGGCGGAAGGCCACGCGGCGCTCCAGCTGCTGGGCAATGTTCTCGGCCACCAGCGTCGCATCGATCTCGGGCTTGCGGATTTCCATGATGTTCAGCGACACGTCGGTCTTGGCCATGCCCGACAGCTCCTTGCGGAGGCTGTCGATATCCTGACCCTTCTTGCCGATGACCACACCCGGACGGGCGGCGTAGATCGTCACGCGCGGCTTCTTGGCCGGACGTTCAATAACAACCTTGGACACACCAGCCTGGCTCAGCTTACCGCGCAAATGGTTGCGCAGCTTGATGTCGTCATGCAGCAGCTTGGCGTAGTCCTTGTCGGCGTACCAGCGGCTGTCCCAGGTGCGGGTGATGCCGAGGCGCAGGCCGATCGGATTAATCTTGTGACCCATATTACGCGGCCTCCCCAGCG
>JAGWOU010000146.1 GCA_028870815.1 Rhodospirillales bacterium
TCTGGCAAAATATCTCGGTAAAGACAGGCCAGGCAGTGGCCGGGCCTTGGTTGCCAGCAGCTTGTTCGACGCGGAGTCATTGAATACACTCTACACGATGTGCCGCGAAAGCGGTGAGCGCGGACTAATGCTTCAGTTGCTTGCGCTCGACAATATTCATGCCGCGCCGGCAGCTCGTCAGATTCCAAAAATCGACATGCTTATCAATGGGTTGATCGCCTACCTCAAGCGCGACGCGATTGATGGCTGGCTTTACCGGCGCAGCCAGGACGGCGTGTTGCTGCCTTGGCTGGTTACCGAAATGCGCTATGCGGTGCCCACCGAAGGCAAGCCTTACGTGATTGTCAGCCTGCTCGCCAACACAATGCAGGCCGCCGGCAACGAAAATCGCCAGGATGCACGCCTGCGCTATTCTGGCATGACCCAAGCCATTGTTTTCGATGCCAACGACATATTGAATCGCACCATCCCCGAGCTCCTGGCGGCGCATGGCTTCTTCAAGGAATGTGAGACCTTCAAAAAGGAATATGAGCACCAAGCAAAGCGCTTCCGCCAAATGCAGCAACAATTCGGCCAGCAATTCCTTGCCACGAATATCGGCTGGGCCAGCGCCCCAAAAGGCAAGTTCGATCTCGTCCGCCTGCCAAAGCAAAGCAGCGCCCGCTGTGTGAACGACGAAGAGGCGCTCGAGCGGCGATTTGATACGATGCTGGTACCGAATTTCTGGCGCGAGGCAGGAGCCGAGCAGGGATTCGACCGGATTCCCATGCATTGCTATCTCTATCTCTTTCACCTGGAGCAGCACCGTAACATCTGGGTGCATGTCGAGAATGTCGAGCCCTATCGCTACAAGCCGGAGCTGCGTGAAAGACTTGTTCTCCCGGCGGTTCACCGTGATCTGATCGATATCTTGACCGCGGATCTCGAAGTGATGGCCGAAGACATCATCGAGGGCAAATCCGGCGGCACCACAATTCTGTGCAAGGGCGCGCCGGGGCTCGGCAAAACTTTAACCGCCGAAGTCTATGCCGAGGTCGTGGGCAAGCCGCTCTACCGCGTGCATTCTGGCCAACTCGGCGTCACGGCAGATTCCGTCGAGGCAAATCTAACACAGATATTGCGCCGCGCCGCGCGCTGGGGGGCAATCCTTCTTCTGGACGAAGCCGACGTCTATATCCGCAAACGCGACAATGACCTTGAGCACAATGCCATTGTTGCCGAATTTCTGCGTACACTTGAATATTTCGACGGTCTCTTATTCATGACCACGAACCGGATGGACGATGTTGACGACGCCATCCTCTCGCGTTGTATCGCCGTAATCCGCTACGACACACCGCCGCCCGATGCCGCGCGGCAGCTCTGGCGCACACTTTCGGCGCAGTTCGGAGCCGACATACCCGAACCGCTGCAAGAGGAGTTGTTGACGCGCTACCCGCAGATCAGCGGACGCGATATCAAGGAATTGATTAAGCTCGCTACGCGTTACTGCGCGCACAAAAATATGCCGCTCACGGGCGAGGTCTTCGCTCTTTGCGCGGCGTTCCGCGGGATCGTCTGACAAGTCCACAATCCAAACGGATTGATAGAGCTCATTTCCACGGCACAAGGCGCTATGAAGCCGTGTCTTCTCTAATGGCTGTCGCGTGGAATCCCCTTTGTCTGAGCGATTCGTTGATAGTTGACGCCGAGTTCCAGGACAGCTCCGGTATCTACCTGACCTACCAGGCTGCGTTGGATTTCCTGCCAGGGCGTCTGATGCGCGGGATATTTATAGCCGCCTGCTGCCGCCAACGCCGCACGCCGTGCCGCCAATTCCTCATCGGAAATCAGAATATTCGCCGTGCCGCGCTTTAAATCGATACGCACACGGTCCCCGTTTTTCAGCAGAGCCAGCCCACCGCCCACGGCCGCTTCCGGCGAGGCGTTGAGGATGGAGGGAGAGCCCGACGTGCCGGATTGCCGTCCATCGCCAACGCAGGGTAAGGAGGTAATGCCCGCCTTGATCAGGTAATTCGGGGCGCGCATATTCACCACCTCAGCCGTGCCGGGATAGCCAATGGGCCCCGCGCCGCGCATAAACAGGATACAATTGGCGTCGATATTCAGTGCCGGATCGTCGATCTGCGCATGATATTGCTCCGGTCCATCGAATACGATAGCGCACCCCTCGAACGCTTCCGGGTCCTCGCTATTTGAAAGATAACGCTGGCGGAATTCCGATGAGATCACGCTGATCTTCATGATAGCGGAATCAAACAGGTTGCCCCGCAGCACCTTGAACCCGGACTTCTTCTTCAGTGGATTTTCAAATGGGCGGATCACCGCCTCGTTCACGATTTCCGCATCCATGCAATTCTTACCAATGGTATTGCCATTCACCGTCGGCGCGTTCTCATAGATCAGCCCATGGCGCATCAGCTGATTCACCACAGCCGGCACGCCGCCAGCATGGTAATAGTCCTCACCCAGATATTCGCCCGCCGGCTGCAGGTTCACTAACAACGGAATGTCCTCGCCAAATTCTTGCCAATCGTTGATGGATATCTCCACACCCATATGGCGCGCCAGCGCATTTATGTGGATGGGGGCATTGGTGGAACCGCCGATCGCGGAATTGACGCGGATGGCGTTGATGAAAGCCTCGCGGGTAAGAATGTCGGAGGGTTTCAAATCCTCCTTCACCATGTCAACGATACGCAGGCCGGTGAGATAGGCCATCTCCTGCCGGTCCCGGTAGGGAGCGGGAATGGCGGCGGAACCGGGCAATTGCATACCCAAAACTTCAGTCAGGGAGTTCATCGTCGTTGCCGTGCCCATCGTGTTGCAATAGCCTGTTGACGGTGCCGAGGAGGCGACAAGCTTGATGAAGCCTGCATCGTCAATCTCGCCCTTCGCTAGCAACTCCCGCGCTTTCCAGACGATGGTGCCAGAACCTGTGCGCTCGCCCCGGAACCAGCCGTTCAGCATGGGACCGACAGAGAACGCGATTGCCGGAATATTCACCGTGGCCGCCGCCATCAGGCAGGCCGGAGTGGTTTTGTCACAGCCAATGGTCAACACCACGCCATCCAGCGGATAGCCGTAAAGCAGTTCCACGAGGCCAAGATAGGCGAGGTTACGGTCCAGCCCAGGGGCCGGACGCTTACCGGTTTCCTGAATGGGATGAACAGGAAATTCCAAGGGAATTCCACCAGCTTCCCGGATACCGTCCTTCACGCGTGTCGCAAGTTCAAGATGATGCCGGTTGCAAGGCGAAAGATCGGATCCGGTTTGCGCAATGCCGATAATTGGTCTCCCGTCCTGAAGCTCCTTCTGACTAATGCCAAAGTTCATGTAGCGTTCTATATGCAACGCCGTCATGTCGGGGTTGGCGGGGTCATCAAACCAGGCGCGGGAACGTAGTTTTGGTGTCTTGGCGATCATGGTTAGTCTCTATTCAAAATACAGGTCGGGAGAACAAAAATATCCAACGTGCTTTATTTCCCCCAGCGCAGCACCAACGGATTAAGTGGCCGGGCGAGTGCCAGCAGGCCGGCGCTATCGGCGGGGTGCACCGGGGCGATCGGGTGGCGCAGCGTATCATGAGAAATGACACCACCAGCCTTCATCAAAATCTTCGCCGTGGCAAAGCCGCATTGACGATTCTCATAGTTGATCAAGGGCAACCAGCGCTCATAGGCTTGTATGGCAGCAGCATGATCGCCGGCAAACCAAGAGTCGGTGATCTGGCGGATGCCATCTGGGTAACCGCCGCCCGTCATCGCCCCAGTGGCCCCGGCAGCAAGGTCAGCCATCAGCGTAATTGCCTCTTCACCGTCCCACGGGCCGAGGATGGCTTCGCCGCCGGCCTCGATCAGGGCCCGCAGCTTGGCGGCGGCGCGCGGCGTTTCGATCTTGAAATAAGATAGGTTCTCAATCTCCGCGGCCATTTTTGCCAGCAATGACACGCTTAACGTAGTGCCCGCCACGGGCGCGTCCTGCACCATCACCGGAATGGAAAGAGCACCCGAAACGATCTTGTAAAATTCAAAGATTTTGGAGTCGTCCACGCGAATAGTGGCGCCATGATAGGGTGGCATCACCATTACCATAGCAGCCCCAGCCTGCTCGGCCCGGCGTGAACGGGCCGAGCAGATAACGCTACTAAAATGGCTGGTGGTAACGATTACCGGTACACGCCCAGCAACGTGTTCCAGGATGGTGATGACCAGCCGCTCGCGTTCGTCATCGCTGAGTGCGAATTGCTCTGAGAAGTTCGCAAGAATGCAGATCCCATGCGATCCGGCATCGATCATGAAATCGACGGCGCGCCGTTGCCCTTCCAGATCCAGAGCGCCCCGCTCGTCAAAAATGGTAGGGGCAACAGGAAACACCCCACGATAAGACTGCAATGTCATTGCACCGCGGCCCGGTATTCGCGCTTGACGATTTCGAGAAGTTGCATCACCGAGGTCCCGGCGGAGTACCCCTCAAAGGTGCAGGTGCCTCGTTGAACCATCATTACCCTGTCAGCAACGTCCAGTGTCTGGGCATAGTTGTGAGCGATCATGATCAGGGATACATCGCCGCGCGCCTTCAGCCGTTCGATCAGTGCGATGATCATGCTGGCTTCGCGCGCACCCATGGCAGCCAAGGGTTCGTCCAGCAACAGTACCTTGGCGTTGGAAGACACGGCACGCGCGATAGCGATGGCCTGGCGCTGGCCGCCGGAGAGCATACCAACCTCCTCATCGACAGAGGGGACATTCACGCCGATATCCTGCAATGCCGCTGCCGCACGTTCGCGCATGGCCTTATGATCCAGAAAGGGCGTGCCACTGCGACGCAGCTCACGATTCAGAAACATGTTATGATAAACCGATAGTGTGTTAACCAAGGCTAAGTCCTGATACACGCACTCGATGCCATAACTGCGGGCGTGATCCACTGAGTTGAACGCCACGCTCTGGCCATTAACCAACATTTCTCCGGTTGTAGGGGCATGATAGCCGGAGAGTATCTTCATCAAGGTCGATTTCCCGGCCCCATTATCGCCCAATATGCCAAGCATTTCGCCGGGTTTCAGATTTAGCGAAATACCATGCAAAGCCTGGATGCGGCCAAAGCGCTTGGTGATGTTCCGTGCCTCCAGCGCGTAATTATTGTCACTCATGTCAAATACGGCTCCGGCGGCGCCAAGCCGCGAATTGGGTATTGGAGATCATGGTAATGAGAATCGCCGCCCCCGTGATGATGTCGAAAGTGAAGGCGTTGATGCCAAGCAGCGTGAAGCCGTCCTGCAAAATGCCCAGAACCGCGGCGCCGATCAGCCCGCCCAGGATCGTTCCAGAACCGCCCATCAGGGACGTACCGCCGATAACCGCCGAAGCGATGGCCAAAAACATTACATCCGAGCCGCCGGCATTTGGGTCTATAGAGGTCACATGGAAGGCGTTAAGGATACCGGCAAATCCGCCTAACAGGCTGCAGAGCATGAAATTTCCTATTTTGATGCGGTTGATATGTATGCCGGCCTCCGCTGCACCGGTTGGGTTGCCGCCTACTGCCACGGTATGCAGCCCCCAACGCGTATTGCGCAGCATGATATGCATGGCTAGCGCAATGCCTACCGCCCAGGCAATTTCACTATAGCCCCAGCCACCGAGGATGGTGGCGATGATGCCGTCAGGCGTGTCAATCGGGAACCCGCCACTGATC
>JAGWOU010000147.1 GCA_028870815.1 Rhodospirillales bacterium
TGAGTTCCGGCACGGATGCGCTGCAAATCGCGTTGATGGCCGAGGGCATTGGGCGCGGAGACGCAGTGTTTCTGCCCGCTTTCACCTACACCGCCACGGCCGAGGTGCCGCTGCTGCTGGGGGCCACGCCGGTATTCGTGGATGTCGACCCCCGGACCTTCCAGATCGACCTGAACAACCTGCGAGAGCGTATCGAGACCGTGAAGCGCGCGGGCAGGCTGAAGCCGCGCGCGGTGATTGGCGTGGATCTGTTCGGCCAGCCGGCGGATTGGCCCGGTATCCGCGCCATTGCAGTAGAGTACGGCATGTTCACGCTGGATGATTGCGCACAGAGCTTCGGCGCGGCACAGAATGGCGAGCGGCTGGGCAAGGCGGCGGACGCCACGGCCACCAGCTTCTTCCCCTCCAAGCCGCTGGGTGCTTATGGCGATGGCGGCGCGCTGTTCACCGAATCGGCGGAACGCGCGGCGTTCTACCGCTCGCTACGCAGCCATGGCGAGGGCAACACCCGCTACGAGGTGTTGCGCACCGGCATGAATGGCCGGCTGGATTCCATGCAGGCCGCCGTGCTGCTGGCCAAGCTTGAGGTGTTCGAGGGCGAAATCGCAAGGCGCGAGGAAATCGCCTGCATCTATGATGCCGCATTGAAAGATGTGCTGGAGATTCCGGTGCGCATGCAGGGCGGGCAAAGCGCCTGGGCCGTGTATTCCGTGCTGCTGCCCGACGAAGCCACGCGGGACGCCGCCAAGGCGGCGCTTGCCGCCGCCAGCATCGGCCATGCGGTATATTATCCCCGCGCCTTGCACCAGCAGCCTGCGTATCAAGCCGCGCATGACGGCGCCCCCCTGCCGGTGGCTGAGAACCTGGGCGGGCGGATTTTGGCGCTGCCGATCCACCCGGACCTGACCGACGAGCAGGCTGGCCGTGTGGCGGCAACGCTGCGCCAGGCGCTGGAACGATAGCATGCCGCGCGGCGACCTGTTCCCCGAAATAGGGCCATTTGAAACTGGCTATCTGCCGCTTTCGGACGGGCACGTGATGTATTGGGAACAGGTGGGCAACCCCGCCGGAAAGCCGGTGCTGTTCCTGCATGGCGGGCCGGGCGCTGGCGCCGGGGCCGTGCACCGCCGGTTTTTCGACCCCGCGATCTGGCGCGTAATCATCTTCGACCAACGCGGCGCCGGGCGTTCCCGCCCGTTGGGCAGCCTTGAGAACAACAATACCCCGCAATTGATCGAAGACATCGAGACATTGCGTAAATTCATGAATATCGAGCGGATGCTGCTGTTCGGCGGCTCCTGGGGGTCCACCCTGGCCCTGACCTATGCGCAGGCATACCCGAAGCATGTGGCCGGGGCCGTGCTGCGTGGAATTTTTCTGGGCCGGGAACATGAGGTGGAGTGGTTCCTCTACGGCTTACAACGGGTGTTTCCGGATGCCCATGCCGCCTTCGCGGGGTTTTTGCCGCCCGAGGAGCAGAACGACCTGCTGGCTGGGTTTTTCAAACGCCTTACCAGCCCTGACCCGCAGATACAGGCCGCGGCAGCGCGGGCCTGGAGCATTTACGAAGGCTCCTGCTCCACCCTGCTGCCCAGCATCGAGGCTGTTTCAGCCTTCGCGCAGGACCGCACCGCCATCGGCCTGGCGCGAATCGAGGCGCATTATTTCCGCAACGATCTATTCCTGCCGCCGGGCGGCCTGCTGGCGCATATGGAAAAGTTGCGGGACATTCCCGGCGAGATCGTACAAGGGCGTTACGACATGATCTGCCCCGCGCAATCGGCCTTTGACCTGGCCGCCGCCTGGGGCCGGGCGCGCCTGACACTGGTGCCGGATGCCGGGCACTCAGCGCTGGAACCGGGGGTGCGCGCCGCGCTGCTCGCAGCCCTTGAACGCTGCCGGAGCTTGCTGTGAGGCTGGCGCGGCGGGGATTGCTTGGCGCGGCGCTGAGCCTTCCGCTGGCCCAGGCGGGACAAGGCGCCAAACCACCCTGGCGCGGTGCCTTGATTATGGGAACCGGGCGGCCTGGCGGGGCTTTCGCCATCTTCGGCCCGGCCTGGGGCCAGCTTGTAAAAAACACCACCGGGATCGACGTCGCTTACCGCGCCACCGGTGGTTCCAGCGCCAATCTGCTACTAATCGACGAAGGCACGGCGCAGCTTGGCCTCTCCACCATCGCCGTGGCGGCGCAAGCGCGTGCCGGCACAGGAAGCTGGACCGCCGGGGTGAAGTTGAACAGCTTCCGGGCGCTATTTCCGGCCTATTCCTCGGCGCTGCAAATTATCTCCACCCAAAACGGAATATCCAGCCTGGCGGCGCTGAATGGCGTGGATATAGGCGTGGGGCCAGACGGCGCCAGCGGCGCCGCCGCCGTTCCGGAGATTCTGGCGAGTCTTGGAATACATCCAAGCCGCGTGGAAACCAACGATTACGAGGAGCAGGTTAAGGGGATGCTGGAAGGCAAACTCGCCGCCTGCGCCTTTATCGGCGCGCCGCCACTGCCCGCCATCACCGCCATGGCGATGGGGCGCAAGCTGCGGCTTATCGGGTTTTCCCTGGCCCAAGCCGCCCAGACTGCGCGCGCGGTACCCGGGCTTTCACGCGTGGTGCTGCCGGCAAATACATTCCCCGGCCAGAATGTTGACGTGGGCACCGTCGGCACGCTGAACATCGCCGTCGGCGCTGCCTCGCTGCCTGACAATCTGGCGCAGGCGGTGACGGCGGCGGCGCTGAAAAACCGGCATCTGCTGAGCGCTGCCGTGCGGGCGGCAGCGCAGGCGCCACCAGTGCAGCCGGTTTACGAAGCCGGGATCAGCTTTCACCCAGGGGCCGCGAAAGCGCTGCGGGAGGCTGGCTTCAGCTTACCCCGTCACGCCGTGCAAAGTTAGACCAGCCGGCCGTCGCGCAAATTCACCTGCCGGTCCATCCGCGCCGCGAGGTCCGGGTTATGGGTGGCGATGAGCGCCGCCGTGTTTTCACTGCGCACCACATGCAGCAATTCCTCGAATACGATGTTGGAGGTGGTGACATCGAGATTGCCGGTGGGTTCGTCCGCCAGCAGCAACGCGGGATGGTTGGCGAGCGCACGGGCAATGGCCACGCGCTGCTTCTCACCGCCCGAGAGCTTGCCCGGCAGATGCGACGCACGCGGGCCGAGGCCGAATTTCTCCAGCAATTCCATGGAACGTTGATTGGCCTGCGCCTGCGGCACGCCCGCAACCATTTGCGGGATGGAGATATTCTCCAGCGCCGTAAACTCCGCCAGCAAATGATGGAACTGATAGACGAAGCCGATATGCCGCAGCCGCAAGGCGGTGCGCCCGGCATCGTTCAGCGCGCCGGTGTTCTGCCCGTCGATGATCACCGAACCGTCGTCAGGCTTCTCCAAAAGCCCTGCCAGATGCAGCAAGGTTGACTTGCCGGCGCCCGAGGGTGCGACCAGCGCCACGATCTCGCCGCGCGAAAGGGTAAGCTCCGCGCCATTGAGCACGGTGAGCGCGCCCTCGCCAGACTGATAGGTGCGGCGGATGGCTTTCATGGAGAGAAGATATTCACTCACTGCGCAAGGTCTCCACCGGGTCGATCTTGGCGGCGCGCCAGCTGGGATAGATGGTGGCCAGCACCGACAGCACGAGGGACATGACGATGACTTCCGTGACCTCCCGCCAATCCAGCTGGGCTGGCAGGGATTCCAGGTAATAGATGGTGGGATTGAAAAGCTGCTGGCCGGTGAGGCCTTGGATGAACAGCCGGATCTGGTTGATATGCTGGCAGAACAAAACGCCCAGCACGAAGCCGATGAAGGTGCCAAGCACGCCCACAGACGCCCCCGCCATCAAGAAGATACGCATAATGGAGCCGGAACTTGCCCCCATGGTGCGCAAAATCGCGATGTCCTTCGCCTTGTCCTTCACCATCATGATGAGCGAGGAAATGACGTTGAACGCCGCGACGATGATAATGAGGGTGAGAATGAGGAACATCACATTCCGTTCCACCGTGACGGCGGCGAGGAAGGAGTCGTTATTTTGCTTCCAGTCCTGAATGTTCAAGCCCAGGCCCGGGAAAGCGTTGACGATGGCCTGCTTCACCGCCTCATCATGGTCGGGGTCTTTCACGAAAACCTGAATCTGTGAGGCGGTACCGTTTTGCTGGAACAAAGTTTGCGCGGCGGCAAGCGGCAGAAACACGAAGCTGGAATCATATTGCTGCATGCCGGTCTGGAAAATCGCCACCACCTTGAAAGATTCAATGGAGGGGATCGTGCCAATGACCGTGGCTTTTCCTTGAGGTAAGATCAGCGAAATTTGCGAACCAACGGAGAGGTTGAATTGCTGCGCCAGTGCCCCACCTATGGCGATGGTATCACCGCCTGTAAGATCCGCGAGGCTGCCGGCAATGACATGATGCGAAACCGTGGGAAGCTGCACCAGCCCCTGCGGGGTGATGCCGCGCGCGATGCCGCCAGTGGCCCCGCCTTGCGGGCCGGACATCAACACCTCACCCTGCGAGATCGGGAAAGCTCCTGTCACACCCTTGATGGTCGCAATTTTGGCAGCCATCTGGTCATAATTGCTCAACGGCGCGCTGGTTCCATACACACCGATATCGCCGTTCAAACCCAGAATCTGACTCAGTAATTCCTGGCGGAAGCCGTTCATCACGCTCATCACAATGATGAGCGTGGCGACACCAAGCGCGATGCCGACGAGTGAAAAAATGGCAATGACGGAGACAAACCGTTCGCCGCGCCGGGCACGCAGATATCGCGCCGCGATCTTCCGCTCGAAGGCATTGAACATCAGGCGTTAACCTTGGCCAGGGCTTCCTCGACGGGAAGCTCGAACCGCTCGCCGGTGGCACGGCGTTTCAGCTCCACCACGCCATTGGCCGCACCGCGCGGGCCAATGATGATCTGCCAGGGATGGCCAAGCAGATCGGCCTCCGCGAATTTCGCGCCCGCGCGCTCCTCACGGTCGTCATACAGCGCGTCATTGCCAAAGCTGGCGTAGATTTTTTCGCACAGCGCATCCGTTGTGGCATCGCCCTGGCGGAGGTTGAGGATGGCGGCCTTGAGGGGGGCGATGGCATCCGGCCAGATGATGCCGGCTTCGTCATGCTTCGCCTCGATGATGGCGCCGACAAGGCGGGAAACGCCGATGCCGTAAGAACCCATCTCGGGGAAAAATTTCTGGCCATCGGCGCCGGTGACGGCGAAGTTCATCGCCTGCGAATATTTGGTGCCGAAATAGAAGATCTGCCCGACCTCAATGCCCCTGCCCTCGCGCTTGCGCTCGGCCGGGATTTTGTCCCAGGCGGCAATGTCGTGCTTTTCGTCGGTCGCGGCGTAGATGGTGGTCATCTGCTCATAGAACGCATCGATATCCGTCGCGGTCATCGCATCGCCCGCCTCAAAGGCGGCATCGTAGAACACGCCGCTCTCGCCGGTGGGGGCGAGCACATGGAACTCGTGCGAAAGATCGCCGCCGATCTGCCCGGTATCGGCGCGCATGGGAATGGCGGTAATGCCGATGCGCTGGAAGGTGCGCATATAGGCCAGCATCATTTTCTTGTAGGACTGTACAGCGCCTTCGCGGTCCAGATCGAAGGAATAGGCGTCCTTCATCAAGAACTCGCGGCCGCGCAGCACGCCGAAGCGCGGGCGCACCTCGTCGCGGAATTTCCACTGAATGTG
>JAGWOU010000148.1 GCA_028870815.1 Rhodospirillales bacterium
GCCCGTGTCCCTTGCTAATCCCGCGCCCGCACAAAAAATCGACGACGACCGCGATGCACTGGATCGTACAAGGCGGCTATTGCTGGCCATCGAGGATGACGAAAGTTTCGCCGGCATCCTCAAAGATCTGGCGCACGAGATGGGCTTCCAGGCGCTTGTGGCTACAACGGCGGAAGAAGCCATGCAGCTTGCCCGGCAATTCATGCCAAACGCCATCATCCTGGATGTCGGTCTGCCCGACCAGTCCGGGCTCTCGGTGCTGGACCGGCTGAAGCGAGATATGCAAACCAGGCATATTCCCATCCATGTCGTTTCCGCCAGCGACCATACGCAAACGGCGCTGTCCCTGGGTGCTGTGGGCTACATGCTGAAGCCGGTGCAGCGCGAGCATCTCACCGACGTGCTCGCCAAACTGGAGGCCAAACTCGCGCAGCGCATGCACCGCGTGTTGATCGTGGAGGACGATACGCGCCAACGCGAGGCGCTCAGCAAACTGCTCGCCTCGCACGACACTGAAACCATCACGGCGGGCACGGCGGCCGAATGCCTGGAATTGTTGCGCACACAAAGTTTCGACTGCATGGTGCTGGATCTCTCCCTGCCGGATGCCTCCGGCTACTCCTTGCTCGAAACCTTAAGCCAGGAAGGGGCATATTCCTTTCCGCCCGTCATCGTCTACACCGGCCGGGAACTGACCGGCGACGATGAATTAAAGCTGCGGCGTTACTCCAAATCCATCATCATCAAGGGCGCGAAATCGCCGGAGCGGCTGCTGGACGAGGTAACGCTGTTCCTGCACCAGGTGGTCTCTGAACTTCCACTTGAACAGCAGAAGATGATACGCAAGGCACTGAACCGCGACGCGCTGCTGGAAGGCCGGCGCATCCTGGTGGTTGAGGATGATGTAAGAAACGTCTACGCCGTCACGAATATTCTGGAACCGCGCGGCGCCGTCGTCGAAATCGCGCGCAACGGGCAAGAGGCACTGGATTTACTGGCCAAATCCAGCCAGCATCCGGCCCTGGCGATCGACCTCGTGCTCATGGATGTGATGATGCCGGTGATGGACGGGCTCGTTGCCACCAGGGAAATCCGCAAGCACGCCGCGTGGAAGAAGCTGCCGATCATCGCCCTAACGGCCAAGGCAATGCCGGACGATCAGCGGCGCTGCATAGAGGCCGGCGCCAACGACTATATGGCCAAACCGCTGGACGTGGAAAAACTGCTCTCCCTCGTGCGTGTATGGATGCCAAAATGAGGTGGCATCTTGCACGATAAAATCGAAGACATCGAAATCCGCCTGCTGCTGGAGGCGTTGTTTCTGAAGTATCACTATGATTTCAGGAAATATGCCGCGGCATCCGTGAAGCGCCGGCTGCGGCAGGCGAAAGAGGCCATGGGCTTCGAAACATTCTCGGCCATGCAGGAGGCGCTGCTGCACGATGCCTCAATGCTGCCGCGGCTGCTCGGTTATCTCACCGTCCAAGTCAGCGAAATGTTCCGTGACCCGTCTTATTTTCGGGCAATCCGGGAAAAAGTCGTGCCGCATCTGCGCACTTATCCATCGCTGCGGCTATGGGTGGCCGGATGCAGCGAGGGCGAGGAGCTTTACTCCCTCGTGATTCTCTTTCGTGAGGAAGGGCTGGAGGACCGCACCCTGTTCTACGCCACGGATATCAACCAGGATGCGCTGGCCAGGGCCGAGGCCGGAGTGTTCGACCTCGAGCGTATCCAGCATTTTACCGAGAACCATCGCCAATCCGGCGGCCACTCCTCGCTCTCAAGCTACTACAGCGCCGCCTACGGTCGCGCCTCCTTCGACAAAACCCTGCGCAAACAAGTGGTCTTTGCCGATCATAGCCTGGTCACCGATGCAGTTTTCGCGGAGATGCACCTCATCTCCTGCCGGAATGTGCTGATCTATTTCGACCGGGAGTTGCAGGACCGCGCCATCGGTCTATTCAAGGACTCTTTGGCCCGGAAAGGCTTTCTTGGCCTCGGCGCCAAGGAAAATCTGCGCTTCTCCGGCCATGCCGGCGCGTTTCTCGACTTTGTCCGCGAGGAGAAGATCTATCAGAGGCGGACGGAATGAGCGCACCTGGAGCCATCGTTATCGGCGCCTCGGCCGGCGCGCTGGAGGCTTTGTCGGTCCTTCTTCCAGCGCTGCCCGCCAGCTTCGCATCGCCTGTTTTCGTGGTGGTGCATCTGCCGCCGGACCGCAAAAGCATCTTGGCCGAAATTTTTCAAGCGAAGTGCCGGATACCTGTGCACGAAGCCGAGGATAAGGAGCCTATCATGGCCGGAACCATTTATTTTGCTCCTCCGAATTATCATTTACTTATAGAAACGGAAAATTCTCTTGCCCTCTCCAGTGACGAGCCCGTGCGCTACTCCCGCCCGTCCATCGACGTGCTGTTCGAAAGCGCTGCCGACACGTACGGCCCGGCACTCACCGCCATCGTGCTGACCGGCGCCAACCCGGATGGCGCCGACGGGCTCAGGCGGATCGGTCTGGCCGGCGGAACCGTGCTCGTGCAAGACCCCACCGAGGCAATGGCGCCGGAAATGCCGCTGGCGGCATTGGCCGCCTGCCCCACGGCGCAGGTGCTGCCCCTCGCTGGTATCGCGTCGTTTCTGCTTGGGGTATGATGCGCGCATGACCCCGGTGCATTTCCTTTTGGTCGACGACCTTGAAGAAAACCTGCTCTCGCTGGAAGCTTTGCTGCGCCGCCCCGATCTTGTGCTGCTAAAGGCCCGCTCCGGTGATGAGGCGCTGGAATTGCTCCTCCGCCACGAGGTCGCGCTGGCGCTCGTGGATGTGCAGATGCCAGGGTTGAACGGTTTCGAACTGGCGGAACTGCTGCGCGGCAACGAGCGCACAAGGCGTATCCCCATTATTTTCCTCACCGCCGGTACGGCGGATACGCAGCGCCGCTTCCGTGGATACGAAGCCGGGGCAGTGGATTTCATCTACAAGCCGATCGAAGCCGACATCCTGCGCAGCAAAGCCGATGTGTTCTTCGAACTTCACAAGCAGCGCCAGCAGCTTTCCGCGCAGCGCGACGCATTGGAGACCCAGGCCGAGGCGTTGAAACAGGCCGACCGGCGGAAAGACGAATTCCTCGCCACGCTGGCGCATGAGCTGCGCAACCCGCTGGCGCCGCTGCGGCACGGGCTGGATCTGCTGCAACGCAGCCCGCAAAATGGCAAAGCCGGGGAAATCCTGGCGATGATGGACCGCCAGTTGGTTCATCTTGTCCGGCTCATCGACGACCTTCTTGATGTCTCGCGGATCAGCCAGGGCAAAATCGTTCTTCGTAAAGAACGTATTGAACTCGCGGAGGTCATCCAATCCGCGCTGGAAACCAGCCGCCCGCTCATCGAGGCATCGGGCCACCGGCTCACGCTCGACCTGCCAGAGACACAACTTTGGCTGGACGCGGATCTCACGCGGCTGGCGCAGGTCGTTAGTAATCTGCTGAACAACGCCGCGAAATATACGCCTGAGGGCGGGCATATCCAGCTTACGGTCAAAGCCAACGGCCAGGAGGCTGCAATCAGCGTCGCCGATAACGGTATTGGTATTCCGCAACATATGCTGGCCAATGTGTTCGAGCTCTTTGCTCAGGTGGACCAGCATCTGGACCGCGCGAAAGGCGGGCTGGGCATCGGCCTTGCCCTCGTGCAACAGCTGGTGGCACTGCATGGCGGCAATGTTATGGTGGAAAGCCAGGGCCACAACCAAGGCAGCACCTTCACCTTCAACGTGCCACTGGCCGCCGAAGCCCAGCCCAGTGCTCAGCCTGCAACCCTGGCCTCTGCCAAACCCGCCCCACCGGCGCTGCGGGTTCTGGTGGTGGACGACACACCGGAAGTGGCGCAGACGACCGGCTGGATGTTGGAGGAACTAGGCCACGAATACAGCCTTGTGCATGACGGGCGCGCGGTACAGAACGCCGCCCACGCCTTCCGGCCGGATGTGATCCTGCTCGATATCGGCCTGCCCGGCATGTCCGGCTACGAGGTTTGCCGCATGCTGCGCGAGGATACGGAGATGAAGCACGTCACCATCATCGCCCAAACCGGCTGGGGCCAGGATCGTGACAAGGCCACAGCCAGCGCCGCGGGGTTCGACCTCCATCTAGTCAAGCCCGTCGGGCTGGATGTTTTGGAGAGCTTGCTGGCAGAGCTTGCAGCCGCCAAGGCTGCAAGCTGATACGCGCGCCGGTTAAGGCAGCCGCAGCAATCCTTCCTGGGCGGTGCTGGCCACCAGCACCCCGGCGCGGGTGAAAATAAGCCCCCGGCTCAAGCCCCGCGCATGGCCGGACCACGGACTGTCCATGCTGTAGAGCAGCCAGTCATCCACCCTGGCATCGCCATGCAGCCAAACCGAATGGTCAAGGCTGGCAACATGGCGCGGGTCGGTCGTCCATGCCACCGGCTGGGCCAGCACGGCGGTGGAAAGCAGCAACGCATCCGAGGCATAGGTGATGATAACCCGGTGCAATAACGGGTCGTCCGGCAGCCAGCCTTTCACGCGGAACCAGTAATGCTGGCACGGCGGGCGGGGCTGGTTATCCTGGCGCAACCCAGGCTCCACCGGCCGGAATTCCAGCGCCCCGCGCAGGCCGGGCGGCGGTGGCGCACCCGGTGCCGCGGTTTCGGCGGCCAGAACCAGTTCGGCCTCATCAGGCAAGGCTTCCGGCGGCGGAACCTCCGGCATGGGAAACTGATGCGCATGCCCTTCCTCGCGCACGTGAAACGAGGCCGCGAAATTCAAAATCGGCTTGCCCCCTTGCAGCGCCACCACGCGGCGGGAGGAAAAACTGCCGCCGTCGCGGTCGCGGAAAACCTGATAAATGATCGGTTGCCGCGCATCGCCGCCACGCATGAAATAGGCATGCAGAGAATGCGGCGCGCGTTCCGGCGCCACCGTGCGGGCAGCGGCGGCCAAAGCCTGGCCCGCCACCTGTCCGCCGAACGTGCGTTTCCAGGGTTCGGTGGTAACGGCGCCGCGGTACAAATCCACGTCCAGCGTCTCAACATTCAAAAGCTGGACCAGATTGGCGGCAGGGCCGGAGATATCCTCGGGCGGCACCGTCAAAACCCCCGCAAAGTGCAGAAACTTTCAAGCTCCGCCCGTTCAGAGCGCAATTGATTCACCGGCGCGGCCTCGTCGGCATAGCCGAGCGCCATGCCGGAGAACATGATCTCACCCGGATCAAGCTCAAGAAACCCGGCCAGCGTCTCCGGCCAGTCGCTCCAGCTTTCCTGCGGGCAAGTCGCCAGCCCACGCTCCACCGCCAGCAGCATGATGGTCTGCATCAGCATGCCCATATCGGACCATTGCGGCGGGCCAAAGCGGCGATCCAGAGAGAAGAACAACGCCACCGGCGCGCCAAACAGCCTGTAATTCTCGTCATACTGCCTCAGGCGCCCGGCCTTGTCCTCTCGGGCGATGCCGAGCAGGCGGTAAAGCGCCTCGCCCAGCTCAAAACGGTAACTGCGGTGCGGCTCCCACAAACCCGGCGGATAAACATTGTATTGCGCCTTCTCCCGCACCCCGACAGCAATGCGCCCAGCCACCAACGCGCGCAACTCATCCAGCGGCGCACCGGCCAACACATGCACGCGCCATGGCTGTACATTGCCGCCAGATGGCGCGCGCCGGGCAAGGTCAAGGATCTCCATTAC
>JAGWOU010000149.1 GCA_028870815.1 Rhodospirillales bacterium
GTTTCTAGCTTAAGGATCGAAGCGTGCGCCTGACCAAGCTGCCCCAATGCCTGCTGCTGACCGCCCTGCTGGGCGTCTCTGGCTGTGCTGTGTTCACCGACTCGCCCCATTATCGCGGCATTTCGGTTTCACAGAGCGACCTCAAACAGCTAACCCCCGGGGTTTCCCAACAGGCTGATGTGCAGGCGCTGCTGGGCCCGCCGACCTTCGTAGAGCAGTATGATCCGAATAACTGGGTATATGTCTCCCAGGTTACGAAAATGCGTATCGCCCGCACCGAGGGGGTAACCCAGCAGAAGGTTGTGGTGGTGACCTTTAATAGCGATGGCAGTTTCAAATCCGCCACCCAGAAGACGTTGGCGGATGCGGTGCCGGTTGCCATGGATGGCAAACAAACGCCGGTGCCTGGCGGCTCGCCCGGGTTCATCCAGCAGCTCATCGGCGGTGTCGGCAGCTACAACCCGCTCGGTGCGGCGGCCGATAACACCGGCGGCAACGGCGCTTCGGCCCTGGGCGGCAACGGCGCCAGCAGCGGTCTGGGCAGCGGTTTCTAGGCTCATGCGCCGGCGGCCAATGGTGCTTGGCGGCCTCGCCGCGCTGGCGGCCAAGGCAGGGCACGCGCAAAACGCCACACCGCCCCTCGCGGTGCAAAATCCCCAGGCGGCGGTGCTGGACGACAAGATCGGCCCCGGTTTTTCCCGATTTGTGATCGCCCGCTGGGGCGATCTGCTGCAGCCGGATGCGCCGCCTTTCAACCCAGAGGCGCTGACAGCCGCGCAGGCAAACGGCCAGTTTCCTTATGACGCAGTCATCGCGGCGCTCGTCTCGCCACCCCCGGCGCAGGATGGTATTCCGCGCCTCGTGCTGGTCACCGCCAACCCCACGGCCCCGGCGCGCATGCTTTTCCCCGGCGGTGTGGACAACCCCGGCGTGGCGGGGCGCGAACAAGGCGCCACGGTGGTGAACCTGCAATATCTTGGCGGACGCTGGGTAACCGTTGTGGGCGGCTATCAGACCCGCCGCCTCTCAGATGGCACGCTTTGCCAGCTCTCTGGCCCTGCTGCCGCCCAGATCGGCGCCACAGTGCAGGGCGTGTTGGCGGTGAATGGCGCTTGCGCCGCGCCCTGGGGCAATGTGCTACTGGCAGAGGGCGATGCAGGACCGTGGCTCGCAAGGCTGGCGGGGCTTGGGCTTGGATATGGTGACCCCGCCGAGGCGGCGCGTTATGGCTGGGTAGTGGAATTCGACCCGCTGGACCCGCTTTCCCTGCCCATGAAGCGCACCGCGCTGGGGCGCATTGCCAGGGCCGGTGTGTTGGCCACAACCGCCCAGGACGGACGCCCGGTGGTGTTCTTCACCCAAGATGCGGCAGCGGGCATGCTGTTCCGCTTCGTCGCGACTACAAACGCGACAGACGGCACGGCGCTGGATTCCGGCACTTTATCCGTGGCGGTTCTGGGCGGAAACGGCGTTGACTGGGTGGACCTGCCTAACGATGTTCCAACCTTGGCGGGCTTGGCCAATGCCGGCATTACCGCGGGCGGTGAAAGTTTCGATGCCCCCGGTGGATTGGCCCTGAGTGCCGATGGCGGCACGCTTTACATGGCCTGCGCGGGCAATGCGGGGCGCAGCGCGGCGGATGCGCTGAATCCGGGCGGCGACGCGGGGCATATCGTGCAATTCAAGCTGCCCGGCGGCGACTCTACGACGCGGCATTTTTCCGCCGGGTTGGCTTTAATAGCGGGCAATCCGGCCACCGACAAAGTCACGCGATACGGCCCCGGCAGCCAGGCCTGGCTGCGCAAGCCGCGCACGCTGGGCCTCGACCCCGCCGGTAATCTGTGGATCGGCACCGACCAGCGTGGCGATACCTCGCAAACGGCGGATGGGCTGTTCCTGATGCAGACCACGGGCCCGGCCCAAGGTGCGGTGGCATGCGCCTATCTTGCGCCAGTGGGTGCCGCCGCTGGCGGCGCGGCTTTTGATGCCACCAGCAAAACGGCCATTTGCGCGGTGCGCCACCCCGGTGCCACGCCCGATGCCAGCTTCAACAAGCCGGCGACGCGCTGGCCCACTTTGCGGCCGGATATGCCGCCGCAAACCACGATCATCGGGCTGGTGACGGCGTGATCCAGATTCTCCGGGCCTTGCCCGGCGCGGCGGAACTTGAGGCATGTTTCGCCATCCGCATGGCAGTGTTTGTGACCGAACAGGGCGTGCCCGCGGCAGAGGAACTGGACGAATTGGACGCCACGGCGCTGCATGTTCTGGCACTATGGAATGGTGAGCCGGCTGGCACTGCCCGCGCCATCAAGAAAACCCAAGGCTTGTGGAAAATTGGCCGAGTGGCGGTACAGGCGCCGTTCCGCAAGTTCGGCATCGGCAAGGCGCTGATGCAAGGCATAGAGGCAGAATGCCCCGGCGGCGCGTTTATTCTTGATGCGCAAACCCATGCGATCGGGTTCTACGAGCGTCTGGGTTACGCGGCGGAAGGACCGGAATTCATGGATGCCGGCATCCCTCACAGGCTCATGCGGAAGGCAGCATCAGCGCCGTAAGGGCTTCGCGCGCGGCATCGGGCAGCGGGGCTGGGCGCTTGTCCGTGCCCAGATGCACCAGGACCGACTCGCCCGTCGCGGCCAGTTTTCCATCCTGGAATATGGCTTGCGCCACGCGAACCGAGCTGTTGCCAATAGTCTTTACCGCCGTACCGATCTCGACCTCGCCGGGCCAAAAGAGTTCGGCGCGGAAATCCAGTTCGATTCGCGCGGTGACAAAGCTGCCCGCATCCAGACGGTAAGAGCCAAACACGCGGTCGATCAATTCGCAGCGCCCGGTTTCCAGAAAGGTAGCGAAGACGGTATTGTTCACATGGCCTTGGCGGTCGGTGTCGCTGTAGCGCAGCTTGTCAAAGGAGCGAAGCGGGAAGTTTTCGAGTCTTGGCTGGTCTTGCATCATGCCTCCGGGATCGTCTTGCCAGGATTGAACCGCCCTTCCGGGTCTAAAGCGTGTTTAACGGCACGCATCAATGAGAGTTCGATGGGCGATTTATGCGCGGCCATGCCGGTCAGGCGTAGCTGGCCGATACCATGCTCCGCCGAAAAGCTGCCCTGCATGGAAACCGCCAGCGATTCCACATCCGTGGTGAGGCTGTCTTTCAAGGCCGTGATATCCGCCACGGTTTGGCCCGCCGGAGGGCGGATGTTAACGTGCAAATTGCCGTCCCCCACATGGCCGAAAATATTGGGGCGCAGGCCGGGATATGTCTCCGCCACCAGGGCTTCGACGGCCTGCACCATCTCTGCGAGGCGACCGAGTGGCACGGCTATGTCGTGCTTCACGGCACCACCCTCACGCAGCTCGCCCTCCGAAATATTCTCGCGCAAGACCAGAAACGCAAGCCGCTCGCGCTCAGATTGGGCGATGGCGGCGTCCAGCGCCCTGCCCTCCTCCAACGCCGCCATCAGTGTGGTTTCCAGCAACTCGCGCGGGTCTCCGGCACCTTCCAGGGCCGAGACTTCCAGCAGAAGATAGGCCGGTGCTTCAAAAGGCAAACGCCCGCCTTGCGTATGTGCCGCGCCCAGCGCCAGCGCGGCGTGGGTGCAAAATTCGCAAAGAGTAAGGGCGGTGCCGGCGGCGGCGCGCAGGGACGTGAAAATGCCCAGCCCTTGCGTGAGATTTTCGATGCCAACCAGCGCCGAGGCACGGGAGGCGATGCGCGGGTAGAGCCGCAGCGTGGCAGCCGTAATCAGCCCCAGCGTGCCCTCGGCGCCTATGAAAAGCTGCTTCAGGTCATAGCCGGTGTTGTCTTTACGCAACTCGGAAAGGCCATGCCAGATGGTGCCGTCCGCCAGCACCACCTCCAGCCCCAGCACCTGGGCGCGCATGCTTCCATAGGAAAGCACCTGCAAACCCCCGGCATTAGTGGAAATGACACCGCCAATTTCGGCAGTGCCCTCCGCCGCCAGGCTGACCGGGAAAAAGCGGCCTGCTTCTGCGGCAGCCTGCTGCAAGGCAGCTAAAGTCATACCGGCCTCGACGGTGATGGTGTCCGCCACCACGTCCAGCTCCCGCATGGCGCGCAACCGGGAGAAGGAAAGAATAATCTGGTTAGGTGCGGCGATGGGCACGGCTCCCGCCACGAGACCAGTATTGCCACCCTGCGGTACGATACGAACATTGTGCGCGGCACAAAGTTTAACGGCTTCCGAAACTTGCTGGGTGGATGCAGGCAGAATGGCGGCCAAAGCCGGGTTGTTTACCAGCCCGCGCCAGTCCTGCTCGTAAGGCGCACGGTCCGCAGGTGCCGTGAGCACGGAGGTTTCGCCCAGAGCCGCTTGCAGGGCCTGGAGCAATTCCATGGTCTTAAAAATCCAGATCCGCGTAATGTGGCGGCGGTGTCATTCCGTTCACACGGTCCGACAAGATGGAGCGGAAGCTGGGGCGGGATTTGATGCGAGCGAACCATTCCTTCGCCGCGGGTGAAACGGACCAATCGACATCACCCATGAAATCCAGCGTAGAGAGCATAGCGGCGGCAGCGAAATCCGCCACTGAGAGATTTGCCCCCGCCAACCAACGCCGGTGCTCGGCAAGCCAGCCTATGTAAAGCAGATGCTGCTTCAAATTGGCGTAGCCCGCACGCAGGGCGTTGCCATCTGGCGCGCCAAGCTTGAGGGCCTGCTTAAGATGCTTTTCCCAATAAAGGTTGCGGACGACCTCGTCGTAAAATGTCTCGTCGAACCAGGCCACGAGGCGGCGGGTTTCCACGCGTTCCGGCTGGGAACGGCTGAGCAGCGATGTATCGGGATAGGCTTCCTCAAGATACTCGCAAATCACCCGCGAATCCGGGATGACGAGCCCGTTGGCCTCGATTAGCGTCGGCACCGTGCAGGCGGGGTTCAGCTCAAGATAGCTGTCTTGGCGGTCCCACACCTTCTCGGCTCGCAACTCGAAGGGAAGACGTTTCTCCGCAAGAACCATTCGTACCTTACGCGAATAGGGGGAGAGCGGAAGGTGGTAAAGGACTCGCATGGCGGGATTATGCCATTCAAAAAAGCGTACAAAAAGAGGCCGCCTTTTTAAAAAGACGGCCTCTTTTGAAAGTAACGATGATTAAGCCGTTTTCAGCGCCGGGGCGTCGTCAAGTGCCTCCGGCAGATAGGCGACGTACTCCTTGGGCACCACCTGCCAGAAATGCGGCGCCTCGCGCTCCCAGTCGTTCAGCAGCGTGGCGGCGTAGGTGCTCTCGGTTTCCGCCACATGGCGCTCGACCAGCGTTTTCAACACGCCCGCCCAATAGCTGGACGCCACACGCTGCCAATGCAGTGTTTCCTTGTTCACCCGCATCTCGAACTTCTGCGCGCGGTCGTAAACAAAGGCCACACCTCCGGTGAAGCCCGCGCCGAAATTGTCGCCCACCTCGCCCAGAATGACGACCGTGCCGCCAGTCATGTACTCGCAGGCGTTGGAGCCAACACCTTCGACAACCGTGACCGCCCCGGAATTGCGCACGGCGAAACGCTCGCCCGCCAAGCCCGCCGCGAACAGGCTGCCTGCGGTGGCGCCGTAAAGCACCGTGTTGCCGATGATGGCGTTCTCGTTGGTCTTCAACTTGGAGGCCGGGCCGGGCCGCACCACAATGTTGCCGCCGGAAAGACCCTTGCCGACATAGTCATTGGCGTCGCCAAA
>JAGWOU010000150.1 GCA_028870815.1 Rhodospirillales bacterium
AATGGATGCCGGCTTCCTCGATATGCTCCATCACGCCCGCCACATACACGTCCGTGCCGTCGCAGATGCAGTCCACATCCACTTCGGAGGCTTCGTTGAGGTAGCGATCGATCAGCACCGGGTTGTCGCCGGAGACGCGCACGGCCTCGCGCATATAGCGCTCCAGCCCGGTGCGGTCGTACACAATCTCCATGGCTCTTCCGCCCAGCACGTAAGAGGGGCGGATGATCACGGGGTAGCCGATGCGCTCGGCAATGGCCTCCGCCTGCTCGGTGGAGCGGGCGATGCCGTTATCCGGCTGGCGCAGGCCGAGCTTCTTCAGCAATTCCTGGAAGCGTTCGCGGTCTTCCGCCAGGTCGATCGCGTCCGCCGAGGTGCCGAGAATGGGAATGCCCGCGGCTTCCAGGGAAAGGGAGAGCTTCAGCGGCGTCTGCCCGCCATATTGCACGATGCAGCCCAGCAGCGTGCCTTTCTCCTGCTCCTTGCGCAGCAGCGAGATCACGTCCTCCGCGAAGAGCGGCTCGAAATACAGCCGGTCCGATGTGTCGTAATCGGTTGAGACGGTTTCCGGGTTGCAGTTGACCATGATGGTCTCGTAACCCGCCTCGCGCAGCGCATAGGCGGCATGGACGCAGCAATAATCGAACTCGATGCCCTGGCCGATACGGTTCGGCCCGCCGCCAAGAATGACCACCTTTTTGCGCTCGGTCACTTCGGCCTCGTCCATCGGCGCGCCGTAAGAGCCCTCATAGGTGGAATACATATAAGAGGTCGCGGAGGCGAATTCGCCAGCGCAAGTGTCGATGCGCTTATAGGCGGGCTTCACGTTCAGCTTCAGCCGGGCGGTTGTCACCGCGCTTTCCTTCTGGCCGGAGAGCTGGGCCAAGCGCTTATCGGCAAAGCCCATCGCCTTCAGGCGGCGGAAGCCAAAGGCATCGCGCGGCAGGCCATGCGCCTTCACCTCGGTCTCGGCGGCGATGATGCCTTGCATCTGCTCCAGGAACCACGGGTCGAACTTGGTGGCGGAATGAACCTCCTCCATCGAAATGCCGGCGCGCAATGCCTGGGCGGCCACCAGCAGACGGTCCGGGCGCGGGGTAGAGAGCGCGGCGCGGAACGCATCCGGCCCGCCATCGCCAGGGGCGGGCATGTCATCGAGACCGGAAAGCCCGGTTTCCAGGCTGCGCAGGCCCTTCTGCAAGGCCTCCTGGAAATTGCGGCCAATCGCCATCGCCTCACCAACGGACTTCATGGAAGTGGAGAGCAGCGCCGGCGTGCCGGGGAATTTCTCGAAGGTGAAACGCGGGATCTTGATAACGACGTAATCGATCACTGGCTCGAAGCTTGCAGGCGTGGCCTTGGTGATGTCGTTCTGCAGCTCATCCAGCGTGTAGCCCACGGCCAGCTTCGCCGCCACCTTGGCGATGGGAAAGCCAGTGGCCTTGGAGGCCAGAGCCGAGGAGCGCGAGACGCGCGGGTTCATCTCGATGACCACCATGCGGCCATCTTCCGGGTTGATGCCGAACTGCACGTTGGAGCCGCCGGTCTCCACGCCAATGCGGCGCAGACAGGCGATGCTGGCATCGCGCATGATTTGATATTCTTTATCCGTCAGCGTCAGCGCCGGGGCAACCGTGACGGAATCGCCAGTATGCACGCCCATCGGATCGATATTCTCGATGGAGCAGATGATGATGCAGTTATCCGCCTTGTCGCGGACAACCTCCATCTCATATTCCTTCCAGCCGAGCACGGATTCTTCCACCAGCACCTCGTTGGTTGGCGAAGCATCAATGCCGCCCAGGCAGATGTCGAAGAATTCCTCGCGGTTATAAGCAATGCCGCCGCCCGTGCCGCCAAGGGTGAAGCTGGGGCGGATAACCGCGGGCAGGCCCACAATTTCCAGTGCCGCCGCGGCTTCCTCGCGGTTATGCGCAATGGCGGATTTGGGGCCATACACGCCGATCTCAGCCATCGCGTCGCGGAATTTCAAACGGTCCTCGGCGCGGTCGATCACCTCGGCATTGGCACCGATCAGCTCCACGCCAAGCTTTTCCAGAACACCGGATTTGGCGAGGCTCATCGCCGTGTTCAGCGCGGTCTGCCCGCCCATGGTCGGCAGCAGTGCGTCCGGCTTTTCCTTGATGATGATCTTCTCGACCATCTCGGGCGTGATCGGTTCGATATAAGTGGCATCCGCCAGCGACGGATCGGTCATGATCGTCGCCGGGTTGGAGTTCACCAGAATGACGCGGTAGCCCTCCTCGCGCAGAGCCTTGCAGGCCTGCGCGCCGGAATAGTCAAACTCGCAGGCCTGGCCGATGACAATCGGCCCGGCGCCGATGATCATGATGGATTTGATGTCTGTGCGTTTGGGCATGGTGATGTCCTGAAATTGTTTCGCGGGGCGTTGCCCCGCACAAACCAGGGCCTTTAGGCCCCGGACCCAAATGAAAGAGTGGGCCTTAGCCCATCAACTCAACAAATCGCTTGAACAGATAGGCGCTGTCGCTCGGCCCCGGCGATGCTTCCGGGTGGTACTGCACGGAAAACACTTTCTTCGCTTTGGCCTGGATGCCTTCATTCGAGCCGTCGAACAGCGACACATGCGTCACCTCCACGCCTTCGGGCAGGGATTTTTCATCCACTGCAAAGCCATGGTTTTGCGAGGTGATCTCCACCTTGCCGGTGGTCAAATCCTTCACCGGCTGGTTGGCGCCGCGATGCCCGCGCTCCAGCTTGTAGGTCTTGCCGCCCAGGGCGGTCGCCAAAAGCTGGTGGCCGAGGCAGATGCCGAAAATCGGCACGCCCGCCTGCATGATGCCCTGGATGGCCGGCACGGCATATTTCGCCGTCGCCGCCGGGTCGCCGGGGCCGTTGGAGAGGAACACGCCATCCGGCATCAGCCCCAGAATTTGCTGGGCCGTATAGGTGGCGGGCACCACCGTCACCTGGCAGCCGGCGGAAGCCAGCGAGCGCAGGATATTGCGCTTGGCCCCGTAATCGATGGCGACCACACGCTTGCCGCCATTGGTTTCGGCAAAGCCGTTTTCCCAGCTCCAGGTGCCGTCTGCCCATTTATAGGCCTGGGTGCAGGAGACTTCCTTGGCCAGATCCAGCCCTTCCAGCCCGGCCCAGTCCGCCGCCTGCTTGGCCAGCGCCTTCAAATCGAACTTGCCGTCCTCGGGGAAGCACAGCACCGCATTCGGCGCGCCAAGGTCGCGGATGCGCAGGGTCAGGGCCCGTGTGTCCACCCCGGCGATGCCCGGAATGTTCATCGTCTTCAGCCAGCCGCCGAGGTTGTTCGTGGCCCGATAGTTGGAGGGGGCGGTGAAATCCTCCTTCGTCACCAGCCCGCGCGCGAAAATCTGCGGGGCCTCCATGTCTTCCTTGTTCGTGCCCACATTGCCGATATGCGGAAAGGTAAAGGTGACGATTTGCCCGGCGAAGGAGGGGTCCGTCAGCGTTTCCTGATACCCGGTCATGCCGGTGGAGAAGCACAGCTCGGACGGCTTGGTGGTGCCGAAGGCGCCAAAGCCCCGGCCCCAGAACACACTGCCATCCCCCAGCACCAGGGCGGCGGTGGCGCCAGGCGGCACTTCCGTGCTTTCCGGTGCACCTGAAAAATCTTCCCAGGCGAGGCCGGTTGCGGCCATAATCGCGGGCCAATGGCGCGGCGGGATAGACCCAGCGCTGCGCCATTTGCGGACGGCTTCGGGAGAGACGCCGGTGAGGGTGGCGGCAGCCTCATTGCCGCCCAGGCGGCGCAAGATTTCTTCTATTGGCGTGTGCATGGTATCTTCTTAGCGGAATTTTATTCCAGCCTCAACGATACTATAATAGGCACCGGAAATTTTTTCCGGATTGGAGAAGCGAAGTGAGCCTACGTGAGAAACTGACCGCCGCCGTGAAGGAATCGATGCTGGCCCGCAATGCGGAGCGCACCTCGGCCCTGCGCATGATCCAGGCCAAGCTGAAGGACACGGATATCGCAGCCCGCCCGAAAGGCGTGGAGCAGGTTCCCGATGACGAAATTCTGGCCATGCTACGCTCCATGATCAAATCCCGCCGCGATTCCGTGGCGCTCTACCGCCAGGGCGGGCGTGAGGATCTGGCGGGCAAGGAGGAGCACGAGATTGCCGTGATCTCTGAATTCCTGCCGCAAACGCTGGAAGGCGAGGCGCTGGACGCCGCGATTAAAGAGGCCGTTGCCGCCACTGGGGCCACCAGTGCCAAGGACATGGGCAAGGTTGTGGGCGCGTTGAAGGCCAAGCATGGCGCGGCTTTGGATATGGGCATGGCCTCCGCCGCCGTAAAAGCCGCCCTAGCAGGGTAAATGGCGCTACCGGCCAATTTTCTGGAGGAGCTTCGGGCCCGGCTGCCGATCGCCACGGTGATCGGCAAAACGGTCAAGCTCAGCCGCTCCGGCCGGGAGCGCAAGGGCTGCTGCCCCTTCCATGGGGAAAAAACCCCGTCCTTCTATGTATATGACGACCATTACCATTGCTTTGGCTGCGGCGAGCATGGGGACATCATCACCTTTGTGATGAAATCCACCGGCGCGGGGTTCATGGAGGCGGTGGAAGATTTGGCCAGCCAGGCGGGGCTGGAAGTGCCCAAGCCCACGCCCCAGGCCGCCGAGGCTGAGGCGCGGCGCGCCACGCTTGCCGAGGTGCTGGAGGAGGCCTGCAAGGAGTATCAGCTCTGGCTTTGGGGCCAGGAAGGCAGGCCGGCGCTGGATTATCTGCGCGGGCGCGGGCTGACGGACGACACCATCCGGCGGTTTCAGCTTGGCTGGTCTGGCGCGGGGCGCGGGGCGCTGGCGGCGGCACTGCGGGGGCGGAACATAAAGCCGGACCAACTGATTGAGGCCGGGCTGATGAAGCCGGGCGAGCGCGGGCCGGTGGATATGTTCTTCGGCCGGGTGATGTTTCCCATCCGCGACCGGCGGGGCGGGCTGATCTCGTTCGGCGGGCGGATTATGGGCGATGGCCAGCCGAAATATGTGAACGGGCCGGAAACGGCTTTATTTTCCAAGCGCCGCTCGCTTTACGGGCTGAACCTGGCGCGGGATGCCGTGCGCAAGGGGGCCGCGATGATCATCGTCGAGGGCTATATGGATGTTATCGCCCTGTCCCAGGCCGGGTTCACGGGGGCGGTGGCGCCGCTCGGCACCGCGCTGACCGAGGAACATCTGGACGAAATCTGGAAGCTCTCGCCCGAGCCAGTGGTGTGTTTCGATGGCGACGCGGCGGGCCAGCGCGCGGCGCTGAAAACGGTTGAACTGGCGCTGACCCAGCTTTCTCCTGATAAATCATTGAAATTGCTGCGCCTTCCAGCCAAGGATGACCCAGACAGCTTGATCAAGCGGGGCGGCAAACAAGCCTTTGAGGCGGAACTGGCCAAGGCCCAGCCGCTTTCGGCGGTGCTGTTCGGCATGTTGAAGGCGGGGCAGGACACCACCACACCGGAAGGACGGGCGCGGCTGCGGCAACGCCTATTGGGGGCGGCGAACACAATCCCAGACAAGATGCTGGCGGGGGAATACCGCACGGCGTTGATGGATGCGTTTTTCGCCAACCGGCAGCATCCGGCGCGGCAGGCGTTTCAACCCGGCGGTGCGGGGCGTTTTAAGCCAGCACCGCCGCCCGTGCCCATTCCGCCAAGGTTTTC
>JAGWOU010000151.1 GCA_028870815.1 Rhodospirillales bacterium
GAACAAGCACAGCTCTATGCGTTGCGCGTGAGCGGAAAACACCGCGAAATTAACGCCCAAGCCATCCCAATGCGCGCCAAGTGGATAAGGTGTCCCAGAAAGCAGACGCTGTGTTGTCCAAGGCATTCGCTACACCTCTTGCAAATAAAGTACGCCCAGCGGTGGCAGCGTTAAGCATAGCGATTGCTGATGGCCATGGGCGGGTTGCGGTTCGGCGGTGGCGCCGCCCATATTGCCGACGCCGGAACCTCCGAAAATTGCCGCGTCGGTATTGAGAATTTCCTTCCACTCGCCGCTCGGCACACCAATGCGATAGCCATGACGAGGAACCGGCGTAAAATTGCAAACCACGAGCACGCGCTTATCGCCTTCCGCGCCGTGGCGCAAAAAGACAAACACGCTCTGGCCGGCATCATCTCCTACCACCCACGAAAATCCGTCTGGGGAAAAATCCCTTGCGTATAGCGCGGGCGTTCCGCGCAGCACTTCATTCAAAGACCGCAAGAGACTTTGCGCCCCCCGATGAGGGCCGTATTGGAGCAAGCCCCAGTTTAACTCCGCATCATGGTTCCACTCGGCGGGTTGGCCAAATTCACAGCCCATGAAAAGAAGCTTTTTACCAGGATGCGCCCACATAAACGCCAGATATGCACGCAAACTCGCAAAACGCTGCCAGTCATCTCCCGGCATGCGGCCAATCAACGAGCCTTTGCCATGCACAACTTCATCATGCGAAATTGGCAGCACAAAACGTTCAGAAAACGCATAGACAAGCCCGAACGTCATAAGATTGTGATGCCAGGCGCGATGCACGGGATCTGTTTGCATATATTTTAGCGTGTCATGCATCCAGCCCATGTTCCATTTATGCGTGAAGCCCAGACCGCCATGATAAACCGGCGCGCTGACGCCCGGCCATGCCGTCGATTCCTCCGCAATCAACAACGCACTCGGGCAGCGCGCCATCACCGTTTCCGAAAGTTCCCGCAGAAATGCAATGGCTTCAAGATTCTCCCGGCCGCCATGAACATTTGGTATCCATTGGCCTTCCTCACGCGAATAGTCGCGATAGAGCATTGATGCCACGGCATCCACACGCAGCCCGTCCACACCATATTGCTCCAACCAAAACAAGGCGCTAGCGATGAGGAATTGCTTCACCTCGGTGCGGCCGAGATTATAGATCAGCGTATTCCAATCGTGATGATACCCCTCCCGCGGGTCCTGGTGCTCGTAAAGATGCGTGCCATCGAACATCGCCAACCCATGCGGGTCCGAGGGAAAATGCGCTGGCACCCAATCCAGAATTACGCCGAGCCCTGCGTCATGGCAGGCACTCACGAAACGCGCGAAGGCTTCTGGCGGCCCCATTGAAGGCATCGGCGCGAATTGACTTAGCGGCTGATACCCCCAGGACCCGCCAAACGGATGTGCCATCACCGGCAGCAATTCAATATGCGTGAAGCCAAGCTCGGCAGCATAAGGAACCAGACGCTCCGCCAGTTCATCCCAGGAATAGGAGCGGCCATCGAGATGCCGCATCCAGGAGGGTGCATGAACTTCGTAAATACACATGGGCGCTTCGCCCTGCGCCCGCACGCGTGCCTTTACTGGCGTAAGTGACTGCGCCACAACCGAGGCCGTTGCCGGAGGCGCTTCCGTCTGCCGCGCCATCGGGTCCGCCTTCCATGGCAACAACCCATTAGGACCGAGAATTTCGTATTTATAAAATTCGCCAACTTTCAGTCGTGGAATGAAGATTTCCCAAATGCCTGAATCGCGCCGGCGCATCGCATGGCGCCGCCCATCCCATCCATTGAAACCGCCCACAACAGAAACACGCCGCGCATTTGGCGCCCAAAGCGCGAACCGGACGCCTGAAACGCCATCCACCTCTATTGGCAACGCACCCAGGCAAGTCGCCAATTCCCGATGCCGTCCTTCAGCCAGCAAATAAAGATCGAGGTCAGACAGCAAGAGACCGAAACTGTACGGATCTTCGGTCTCCTCGATTAACCCGCCCCAATCGATGCGCAAAATATATTTTTGTGGATGAGGCAACGAAGCCTCCCATAAGCCGCCAGCTACATGCTTGGCGCAGGCAATCGTCTTTCCGCTTTCGTCACGCAACTTCACGGCCACGGCATGGGGCAACAAAATACGCACCAGCCCATCATGCGGTCCCAGCAATGCAAACGGGTTGCCATATTCGCCTGCGCAAAGCGCCGCCATCGGCTGGTCAAGCATCATTCAACTCCCGTTCCAAGACGCGCGCCGCGATTTTGGCGAGTCCGCCTATGGGCACACCGATCCAACCCGGCCGATTGGCCGCCTCGTAACAAACTTCGTATGCCGCCTTCTCGATCAGGAAAAGATCAAGGAGTTCCGGTGCAATATCCTGCCCTTGTGCATTGTAGGAGGTTAGGAAAGCCTCGTGCATCATTTCGCAAAAGCGCAACAACGGCCCGGCGGCCTGGCTTTTCTCCGGCGTCATCGGGCCTTGCAGCACCGCCGCCGTGGCGTAGTCGAAACTGCGCAACAACCCGGCCACATCCCGTACCGGCGATGCCTTTGCACGCCGCTCCGCCAGTGGTTTTGCGGGCTCGCCTTCAAAGTCGATAATCCAGGCATCGCCCGACGTGACAAGCACCTGCCCGAGATGAAAATCGCCATGAATTCGCGTTGCTAAACTTCCTTCACCCTTCGCCGCCAAACCCGGAAGCAATGCTTGCAGCTCAGCCGCATGTTCGCGCAGATACAAGCTGGCCTCGGCAATAGCCTCGTTTGCGTAGCTAGACTGCTGACCAATTACCGCCATTGCCCGGTCAACCTGCGCGGCAGCCGCTGCGCCCCAATCCTTCGCCTGTTTCTCGTTTACCGTCTCGGGCGAAAACGCAGGGTCATCGGACAGTTTTGCCAGCAACATGTGCAGCTCGCCAAGCCTTGTGCCAACTGCTCGCGCGAAACTCGCGTAAGCATTCAACTGATCGCTTTCATCGTCCTGCGTGCGGCCATCGACGCCCATCGCATCCACGAAACGATCCAGATATCCAAGCGTATACTGCCAGGCATCACCTTGATTTTCTAAAAATGCCTGGGCAACGACCAGGGAATGAACCTCGCCATCCTCCCGAATCATCGCGATTTCTCCGAACAAATCCGGCGTATTGGCATAGCCATGTTTGGTAAGGTATCGCAACATCTCCACTTCGGGATTGATACCAGTCGTCACCCGCCGGATCAGTTTCAGCACCACTTTCTGATCCACAATCAATGAACTATTGGACTGCTCGGCCGATAGCCGGCGAATAGCGGGCGTTGGTGAAATTGTTATAGATGCAAGAGGCGCTTCTGGAACACAGTGGATCACTCCGCCCGGCACTGGGACGGATAGTCCCGCCCGCAATGCCCGCACCATCAAAATCGGAAAGGAATCCACCGAGAATGCGTCAGTCAGATATCCCATCCGCCGGCCTTGCCGAACACGCGCCAGCGCCAGTTGTGCTGGAAGCGGTGAATGTGTTTCACCATCCCAGGAAATGGCAAGCGGCAGATTATACCGCTCCGTGCGCCCATCCATTTGCATTTCAACTTCGGTAAGAATCATGTCATGCGCGCGTTCGGAGAATTGCTGCATCCGCCCCAACGAAACCTGCCCTATCACCTGATCCTTGCCGGAGAACCAACGCCGCCTGGGAAGATACGAATGCAAGATTTCGGTTTCCAGCAAACGCCGCGCGGGGTCCACCGTCACATCAACAAGCCCGTTGCGCACAACAAGCGTCGCAAGATCTGGCAAGGGCGTGGAGGGCTTTACATGCCATGCCGGCAAGGCCTCCTCGGTGGCCAATGTAAACCAGTAAAAGCCAAAAGGTGGCAAGGTGAGCAAATAGGAGAGCTGCCCGATCGCGGGGAAGCCTGACCCACCGATGAGATCCACCGGCACCATACCGGCATGCGCGGCAAGGTCCAACTCCACGGCCTGCGCCGTGCGCGAGAGATTGTAGACACAAAGTATCTTTTCCTCGGCACCACTCTCAGTCGTAAAACGCCTGAGAAACGCGAGGACTTTCCGGTTAGCGGGATAGAGAAACTCTTGCGTGCCACGGCCAAACGCTCTGTGGCGCTTACGCACGGCCAGCATGCGGCGCATCCAGTTTAGCAGGGAGTATTGGTCAGCCGCCTGCCGCTCCACATTCACCGCATCAAAACCACTGATCGCATCCATCACGGGCGGAAGCACAAGATCAGCCGGATTGGCCCGCGAAAATCCGCCATTGCGGTCAGGTGACCATTGCATCGGTGTCCGCACGCCATCGCGGTCGCCGAGGTGAATATTATCGCCCATCCCTATTTCATCGCCGTAGTAAATAACCGGCGTGCCAGGCATGGAGAGCAATAGCCCATTCATCAATTCCACGCGCCGGCGATCGTGGTCCATCAGCGGCGATAATCTGCGCCTTATGCCGAGATTTATGCGCGCCCTCTTATCCGCCGCATAGGTATTCCACAGATAATCGCGCTCGGAATCCGTGACCATTTCAAGCGTCAATTCATCATGGTTGCGCAGGAAGATCGCCCATTGGCAATGTTCCGGAATTTCCGGCGTCTGGCGCATGATGTCTGTAATCGGGAAGCGATCTTCCTGCGCGATGGCCATATACATGCGCGGCATCAGTGGGAAATGGAAGCACATATGGCATTCGTCGCCATTCCCAAAATATTGCTGCGCGTCCTCCGGCCATTGATTGGCTTCGGCCAGCAGCATGCGGCCCGGCGCATGCTCATCCAGCGCCGCGCGTATCTGACGCAATATCGTATGCGTCTCAGGCAGATTCTCATTATTCGTGCCGTCCCGCTCGATGAGATAGGGCACGGCGTCGAGCCTGAGCCCATCCACGCCGAGATCGAGCCAGAATCGCATGATCTTCAGAACTTCTTTAACAACCTGCGGATTATCGAAATTCAAATCCGGCTGATGATGATAAAAGCGATGCCAGTAGAATGCGCCCGCCTGCTCATCCCACGACCAATTGCTCTTTTCAGAATCCAGAAAGATGATGCGTGTGTCTTCGTATTTCTTGTCCGTATCGGACCAGACGTAAAAATTACGGTGGCTGGACCCAGGCTTGGCCGCCCGGGCGCGCTGGAACCAGGGATGTTGGTCCGAGGTATGGTTTACCACGAGTTCAGTGATAATTCGCATCCCCCGCTTGTGCGCTTCATGAATAAGTGCCCTAACATCGGCAATGGTGCCATATTCCGGGTGGATGCCGCGATAATCCGCAATGTCGTAGCCGTCATCGCGCCGTGGCGAGGGATAAAACGGCAGGAGCCAGATGGTATTGACGCCAAGGCCGGCAATATAATCCAGTTTCGAGATCAGCCCCCTGAAATCTCCAACCCCATCGTTATTGGCGTCAAAAAAAGATTTGACATGGAGTTGATAGATGATCGCATCTTTATACCATTGAGGGTCGGCCGCGGTTGAAAGCAGAGGGCTCATGTGGCTATTCCCGTAGATTGTACGCGCCAGATTGCATAAGGCAGGTCCTGAGGGTCTAGTCTTAAAGATTGATATTTTCCGCGCCAGAAAATTTCACCGCCGCGCGTCAATTCTTCCACCGCGAGCATTCCATCATCGGGAATACCGAACCTCCAG
>JAGWOU010000152.1 GCA_028870815.1 Rhodospirillales bacterium
AAGCCCAAGGCTCTGTCGGGCGGAATGCGGATGCGCGGTTCCATCGCCAGGGCGCTGGTTTCAGAACCCGCGCTGCTGCTGATGGACGAGCCCTTCGCGGCGCTGGACGAATTCACCCGGCACAAATTGCAGGACGATCTGCTGGCGCTGTGGCGGCGCACGGGGAAGACCGTGGTGTTCGTGACCCATTCCATTTACGAGGCGGCGTACCTGGCCAACCGGATCATGATCATGACACCAAGGCCGGGGCGGATTGCCGCGACGCTGACGCCGGAGCTGCCCGATGGTCCGGGGCGGCGGGAGAGTGCTGCGTATCACCGGCTGGTGGCGGAAATTACCGGCAGTTTTCAGCGGATCATGCCCGCATGAACCGGAATGTGGAACGGATAGCGCCCTTCGCCTTCGGGCTGATCGCTCTGGCGCTATGGCAAGGGGCGGTGTGGGCCACGCACACGCCGAGCTATGTGGTGCCGGGGCCACTGGCCATCGCCCAGGCCTTCTGGCAGGCGCGGGGGGCACTGGGCGCTGGATTGCTTTCTACCCTGGCGGTAACGGGGTCGGCGCTGCTGAGCTCGACCCTGCTGGGGGTGTTTCTGGCGGTGGCAATGGCGGCCAGCCCGCTATTCCGCTCGGCCGTGCAGCCTTGGGCGGTGGTGGTGCAGGTTACACCGGTGGTGGCGATTGCGCCGCTCATCATCATCTGGGTGGGGCAGCCCTTTCTGGCGCTGGTGGTGTGCGCCGTGGTGGTGTCATTCTTCGCCATTCTCTCCAACACCGCCGCTGGGCTGGCGGCAACGCCGGCTGAGCTGATGGATTTGTTCCGGCTGAACGGGGCAACGCGCTGGCAGGTGCTCTTTCAGCTCTCGCTGCCTTATGCGCTGCCTTACTTCCTCACGGGCTTAAGGCTGGCGGGCACGCTGGCGCTGGTGGGGGCGGTGGTGGCGGAGTTCGTGGCGGGTTCCGGCGGTTTTGCCTCGGGGTTGGCATGGGAGATTATCGAGGCCAGCTACCGGCTACAAATTCCGCGCATGTTTGCAGCACTTCTGCTGCTGGGGGCGGCGGGCATCGGGATTTATGCGCTGCTGGGCGCGCTTGAGCGCGTGGTGCTGGCGCGGCGGGATGGCTGATGGTTGAGCTTCGGCTCGCAACGCCTGAGGACGCACCCGCCTTGGGCGAGATGCATGTGGCGGCCTGGCACGAGACTTATAAAGGCATCTTGCCGGACGGGATGCTGGCTTCTCTCTCCACCGAAAGCCGTGCGGCGACATGGCTACAGCTTTTGCGAGACCCCGTCGCGCATAGCGAAGTTGAGATTTTCTTGGCCCACGCGGTGGGCGGTATTGCCGGGTTCGGTGCCTGCGGGAGGCAGCGGGACAAAGCGTTGGAGCAGGCCGGTTTTACCGGCGAGATCAGCGCGCTTTATGTCCTACGTGCCCACCAACGCCTGGGGCTGGGAACGGCGCTGATGAGCCTGATGGCAGGGGCGTTACAACAGAGCGGGCACCAGGCCGCGGGGCTGTGGGTGCTGCGGGAAAACGAGACTGCACGGGCATTTTATACGCGGCTTGGCGGCGTGATTGTGGGCGAGCGGGAGGAACGGCGGCCAGATGCGAAGCTGATGGAATTTGCATATGGCTGGAAAGAGCTTTCACGGCTAATACCATCAGCAGGATTGCGTGATTGCCGGAGGCCATGATGAGCACGACGACGGATAAGAAACTGAGCAAAGGCCAGCTTGCTTATGAGCAGGAGCGCGCCAAAAAGGCGGGCAAGAGCCTGGATGAATGGATGAAGCTGAAAGCCAAGCTAGCGGCGGAGGAAGCAAAGAAGGCCGAGGTGAAGCCGGCAAAAAAGAAAGGCTTCATGTCCCGCTTTCTGGATAAGGCGCACAAGCCAATCTAAACCCAGCCCCAGACCAATAAAAAAGCAGGCCGTTTGGCCTGCTTTTTCGTATCAGTCCCAGGAAGGGTGAGGATTATTCCTCGCCCTCATCCTCCGAGGCAACTTCCTGCTTCGGCCCGGAATCCAGACCCTTGGCGGAAACGTCCCGGTCAACCAGTTCGATCACCGCCATGTCGGCCGCATCGCCATAGCGCATGCCGGCCTTCAGCACGCGGGTGTAACCGCCGGAGCGAGCCTTGTAACGGTCGGCCAGCGTGTCAAACAGCTTGGCGACGATCGTCTCGTCCCGCAGCTGGTCATAGGCCTGGCGGCGCGCATGCAGGCCGCCGCGCTTGCCCAGCGTGATGAGCCTTTCCGCCACCGGGCGCAGCTCCTTGGCTTTCGGCAGGGTGGTGGTGATCTGCTCGTGCTTGATCAGCGCGACCGCCATGTTGCGGAACATGGCCGCCCGATGGGAGGAGGTGACGCCGAGTTTCCGGCCGGCAATTCCGTGACGCATGATGAGGTGTTCCTGGTTAGACGATCGTTAAAAAGGTTGGTCTGAGCGCTTGGCCAGCTCTTCGATATTCTCAGGCGGCCAATCGGGCACGTTCATGCCAAGGGAAAGCCCCATCGCCGTCAACACTTCCTTGATTTCGTTCAAGGACTTGCGTCCGAAATTCGGGGTGCGCAGCATCTCCTGCTCGGATTTCTGCACCAGGTCGCCAATATACACGATATTGTCGTTCTTGAGGCAGTTGGCGGAACGGACGGAAAGCTCCAGCTCGTCCACCTTGCGCAGCAGGTTGGGGTTGAAAGGCAGCTCGATGCGTGGTTCCTCGGGGCGGGCGCGCTGCGGCTCCTCGAAGTTCACGAACATGGAAAGCTGGTCTTGCAGGATGCGGGCAGCCAGCGCCACCGCGTCCTCCGCCGTCACCGCGCCGTTGGTCTCAACTTCGAGGATCAGCTTGTCATAATCCGTCACCTGACCAACGCGGGTCTTCTCCACCTTGTATGAGACGCGCTTGACCGGGGAATAGATCGCATCGACCGGGATAAGGCCAATCGGCGCATCTTCCGGGCGGTTATTGGCGGCTGGCTCGTAGCCACGGCCATTATTCACGGTGAATTCCATGCCCAGCGTGGCGCCGTCATCCAGCGTGCAGAGCACGAGGTCAGGGTTCATGATCTCGATGTCGTGCCCGGCCTGGATCTGCCCGGCCTTCACTTCGCCGGGGCCCGTGGCGGTCAGCACCATGCGCTTCGGCCCCTCGCCATGCATCTTCACGGCAAGCTGCTTAATATTCAGCACGATATCGGTCACATCCTCGCGCACACCGGCGAGGGTGGAGAACTCATGCAGCACGCCATCGATCCGCACGGCGGTGACGGCAGCGCCTTGCAGCGAGGACAGCAGAATACGCCGCAGCGAATTGCCCAGGGTCATGCCAAAGCCACGCTCCAGCGGCTCGGCGATGATGGTCGCGACTCGTGTGACATCCGACCCGAACTCGACATCGAGTTGTTCCGGTTTGATCAGCGTCTGCCAGTTACGCTGCAGAGACAAATTCGACTCTTTCAACATCTACCCCTCCGGCCGTGAGGCGGTGAGGAGAACACCGCCGCTTTGGCCTTACAGAAAATACGGTCCCGGCGAATTAGACGCGGCGGCGCTTGCGCGGCCGGCAGCCATTATGCGGGATCGGTGTGAGGTCACGAATCGCGGAAATCTGGAAGCCAACGGCCTGCAGGGCGCGCAGGGCGCTCTCGCGTCCCGAACCGGGGCCACTCACCTCGATCTCCAGCATTTCCATCCCATGCTCGCGGGCCTTGCGACCGGCGTCTTCCGCGGCAACCTGCGCGGCGTACGGGGTGGATTTGCGGCTGCCCTTGAAACCCTGAGAGCCGGCCGACGACCAGGCAATGGTGTTGCCTTGCGCGTCGGTGATGTTGACCATGGTGTTGTTGAAGCTGGCAAGCACATGCGCAACACCGGAGATGATGTTCTTGCGCTCTTTTTTGCGGGGGCTTCTGGAGGCGGGCTTCGCCATGTCTGTCTGATCCTATGTCTAGGGAGGTGTTTAGCGCGTAACTTTCTTCTTGCCGGCGATCGCCACGGCCTTGCCCTTGCGGGTGCGGGCATTAGTGTGGGTACGCTGGCCGCGAACCGGCAGGCCCTTACGGTGGCGCAGGCCACGGTAGCAGCCGAGATCCATCAGGCGCTTGATGTTCATCGCGACTTCACGGCGTAGGTCGCCCTCAACGCGGTAGTCACGGTCGATGGTCTCGCGCAGGCGCAAGATCTCGTCGTCGGAGAGCTGGTTGACGCGACGCTCATCAGGAATGCCGAGCTGAGTGCAGATTTCCTGCGCCTTGGCCGGGCCAATGCCATAGATGTAACGAAGGCTGATCACGACACGCTTGTTCGTGGGAATGTTTACGCCGGCAATACGCGCCACTTGGTCTCTCCTGAACGCAAGGACCTCTCTTGAGGTCATAACAAGTAGCGGCGCCCCACCCGGGAGCGCCGCGAAAGCGGGTTATAGCGCCCGCCAATTGAGAGTCAACGACCTTCGATCAAATTTTCGTGATCAAAGGCTGCGAATTCTCATGGCAAAGCGGGACGCCTGGAAAAGTCCTAAAATTTACGCTGCTTCAACCCCCAAGCCGCGCAAAATCGCCTCTATCTCAGCCTCGACTACATCCATCTCGGCCATGCCATCAACAGTGAAAAGCCGTCCCCGCGCCTTGTAATAGGGCAGAATCGGCGCCGTCTGGGCGTTATAGGCCTCCAGCCGCGCATGCACGGTCTCGGCCTTGTCGTCCGGGCGGCGGGTGAACTCGGTGCTGGCGCACACATCGCACACGCCCGGCGTTTTCGGCAGCTTGAACTTGTCGTGATAGCCTGCGCCGCATTTGGCGCAGGTGAAGCGGCCGGAGATGCGTTCCACCAGAATCGCCTCGTCCACCTTCAGCTCGATCACGGCGTCGAGATCCACCGCCTGCTCGTGCAGCAGCTTGTCCAGCGCCTCGGCCTGAGGGACCGTGCGGGGGAACCCATCCAGGATAAAGCCCTTGGCGCAGTCTGGCTGCTTGATGCGCTCCCCGATCATCCGGATCAGGATGTCGTCGGAGACCAGTTTGCCGGCATCCATGATGTGTTTCGCCTCAAGCCCGATCGGCGAGCCAGCCTTCACCTCGGCCCGGAGCATGTCGCCGGTGGAGATCTGCGCCACGCCGTAGCGCGTCTCCAGCAGCTTGGACTGCGTGCCCTTCCCCGCGCCTGGAGGCCCCAGCAAAATCAACTCCACGGTGTCTCTCCCTTATTTACGGGCTTTACCGCGCCCCTTGCGAAGCAGCCCTTGGTATTGGTGTGCAAGCAGATGCGAGTAAATCTGCGTCATTGTGTCCATCGTAACAGAGACGATAATCAGCAGGGAGGTACCGCCGAAATAAAACGGCAAAGCGTAGTGGCTCATCGCGAAATCCGGGATCAGACAAACCACAACCAGATAGGCCGCGCCGATGGCGGTCAAGCGGGTGAGCACCGAGTCGAAATATCGCGCGGTATTGGAACCCGGCCGGATGCCCGGGATGAAGGCGCCGTTCTTCTTCAAATTCTCCGAAGTCTCCTCCGGGTTGAAGGCAATCACCGCCCACACAAAGGAAAACGCGATGATCAGACCCGCGAACAGCACGTAATAAATCGGCTGCCCCCGGGCAATGAGATGCGCGATGCCTTGCAGCCAGCCCGGCCCGCCA
>JAGWOU010000153.1 GCA_028870815.1 Rhodospirillales bacterium
GCCTATATCGTCATGGAGTTCGTGGACGGCACCACGCTGAAGCAGGTGCTGGACAAAGGCGAGCGCTTCGGAATTCCCGAGATCGTGCGGATCATGGACGGTTTGATGACCGGGCTGCAATTCAGCCACGGGCGCGGCGTCGTTCACCGACCATTGCGTCACCATCATTGCCCGCGCCCCGGCATAGAAGAAGCTGCGGGCCAACCCTGAGAGCGCCTCGCCGCCCGCTTCGCCGCCGCCTGTGTTGCAGGCGGAGAGCACCACGAGATTTGCATCCAGCTTCAGCCCGGTCACGTCGCTCGTTGTCAGCAACGCGTTATTCGCGGATTTGGCGCCCGCCGGGGCAGAGGTGACGATGGCCGGCTCCGGCTGGCAGGGCAGGTCCGTCGGCAGCAGCGCGTGGGTGGCGAAATGTAGAATCTGGAAATTCCGCAAATCCGCTTTCTGCACATCCGGTACGGTGAAGCCTGACCCCAGCAGTTCGTCCTGCGGACCGGCGCCGAATACCGCCGCCGCCGCCTGCAATTCCAGCTTCGCATAGGGCAACTGCGGCAGCCCGGCGAATTCGGCGGCACTTTCAGGGCAAGTGGCGGGGTTATACGTTTCTTGCGCCTGGGCCAGCGACACCGGCTGGAAATCGCCAAAGCCGAACCAGGGCTGTTTCGCGGCGGAAGTTCCCTGTGCGCGCCGCAGTGAAACGAAATTCGCCGCCGCCGGCACATAGGCGAGGGTGGTTTCACGGATCAGCCAGGGTGCGGCGGCGAGGTCATCCGCGCTGGCGGGGCCGGTGGGCAGCAGCGAGAAGGGCAGCGCCAGCAATGCGCCGGATGGCGCCACGACAAGGCTGTGCACCTGGCTCATCTCCGCTGCGAACGGCCCCAGCGTGGCGGCGTAAATCTTCGCCGCATCGCTCATGTCGAAGGCCGGCAAGCCGTTGGTGCCGGGTTCGATGCTGGCGCGAACGGCTTTCACTAATTTTGCCATCCCGGCTTCATTCACGGTGGAACGCGCCACCGTCACCTTACCGTTATGCATAAAGAACATCCAACTATCGTTGGGTGTGGTGGTGATACCCAGGAACGCCTCGTCCGGCTTCAACAGTTTCAGCACATCGGCGGCGGGCACCACTTGTTGCACAAGCTGACCGTAGTTAGGCGCGGCGGCCTGTTCGGCGAGCCCAGCCTGCTGCAACGTAGCGTTCGCTGCGGCGATCTGCTTGTCCAATATGGCGAGTGTTGCGCCGTTATTGGCAGCGTGCGCCGCCTGGTCCCGCTCCTGGTAAAGGTTCTCAAGCCGGCGTTGCGCATCCTGTTGGGCGCGGATGGCCGCCGCCACTTTCGGGTCCGCGGCGCTGGAGGAAAGTCGTGCCGCTGCCTCGGCGATTTCCTGCGCCGTCACGCTGCCCTGGGTCAGCTCCGCCGCCTCGAACATCTCGGCGCGCAGCGCCTCCGCGTGGGTTGGGTCGGCTGCGGCCGCGGTGGCATAAACATCAAGACACGGCCCAATCAGAGCGGCCGTGCTGCCAATGCGCAGGTTGCGGAGCAGCGCCACCCCGCTGCGACATGCCTTCAGGGCGCCTTGTTCGTCACCCGCTTGGGCCAGGGCCGCGCCGCGCAGTAAGGCGGTCTCCGCCACCGGCCGCGTGCCGGGCAGTGCGGCGTTGAAAGCCGTCGCGGCACTGGCGAGGTCATTCGCGGCGGTCAGCGGTTGGCCATTGGCCGCTGCCAGGGCCGCGCCTGTCCTGTCCAGCCTTGCCGTCAGCGATGGCGGCTGCAGTCCGTTATCGTCAGCAATGCGCCTGGCATTGGCGATCGCCTGGTCACTGCCTTGCTTGTCTCCAAGTTCATCCAGCGCCAACGCCTGATAGCGCCAGGTTTCGATAACGCCCAGCAAGGCCGCCTGCGTCACCGGGCTGTTCAGTGTCACTTGCGATGCCATCAGCGTGTCGGCGCCAGTGGGTGCGCTAATTGCGAACAGCGCACCGCCGCGCGATGAATCAGGGCGCGGCTGCAATAGTTCTGGTGGCACCAGGTTTGCGTAAAGCTGGCGGGACTGGTCAAGCAGGGCCAGAGCCTTCCGGTTGTGTCCCTGGTTAATCTGGTCCAATGCCTCGTCATAAAGCAGCATGGCGGGCGCTGTAGGGTCGCTGGCGCGCGGCGCGAGGCGCGAGGCAGCGGTGAACTGGGCCCGCGCCTCGGGGTATAGCCCTTGGTCCGACAGGTTGAGTGCCAGGGATAGCATCGGCACCACAGTGCCGGGGTTATCCGCCCCCAATTTCTTTTGCTGTAACGCCAACGCGGCGCGGTAGGCGATCACCGCCGTCGGGAAGTCCTCGGCCTGGTTGGCCTTGGCGCCAAGATCCATGAGCGCGTCATACTGACCGACATCGCCGGAACTGAACGCATGCGCAGCCAGGCGCTGCGCGAGAAGCTGGTCGGAATCCGTCACCGTCATCTGGCCCGCCGCCTGGGCGGAGACTGTGCCGCTCAGCACGCCAATGGCCCGCTGCATCGCCGGCAGAGCGGGCAGCACGCCATCGGCATAATACACCTGGCCGTCAATTTCCGCGGCAAGCGCGACATAAGGCCAGCCGCCGAAGCGCTGGGTGCAGGGCAGAATTTCGGCTGGCACGCCGTCTAGAATTCGTGCGGGCTGCGGTGCCTCGCAGGCATAGGCGGCATCCAGCCCGGCACGCCAGGGGCTGCTTGTGGCCAGCACCGGTAGCTGCCCGGCGCTGGCGGTGCCACCCGCCTGCACGTGGGCGCTGGGCTGGTCCCAACTGCCGCAATAAACATCGCCATGCTGGCCGGTGCGTTGCAGCGTGCAGCTTTCTCCAGCGCTGTTCTGGCCAACGGGCAGGCCCACCGCCACGCTGGTGGCTTGCGTGTTGCTGTACGCACTGGCCGGCGGCTTGGCGCATCCCCCCAGGCTGAGAGCCAGCAACAGCGCCAGAGCGGTGCCCGTGCGCGTCACACCTGCGATTCCCATGGCCATCCCTTAAAAATCCCGCGCGGCCACGCCGGGCAGCGTCACGTTCTTGTCCAGCCGGCGCCGCTTGCGGGGCGACAGATCGAAATTCTGCAATGGATTGGCTTGAGGCAGCCCCTCGATCGGGAGAATGGTGCAATTCACCGAGCCGATGGGGCAGCTATTGAACCGGTAGCCAGGCTGCGGGAATGGGAACGCCGTGCCCTTGCCCGCCGCGGTGGGGCCGGTGATGGAGCCGATTGACCCGGTCATCTGCACCGATTGTGCGCTCAGCACTTCCAAATGCAGCACGTTCACATTGCCGCTCGCCACGCCGGTTGCGCCCGCTGAAAGCACGAGAGCCGTGCTTGGCGCGTTCAGCACGCCGGGTGCCGGCGCCAGTGCGATGGTGCCGCTGGAGGCGAGGCTCATGAACAGCGTCGCCAGCGGGCTGGCATTGCCGAGATAAGAGGCGAGATTCGGCCCAGAATTGATATAGAATGTGCCGTATTGCGTGATCGACGGGTTTCCGCCGGTGACCGCCAGCAGGGAATCTATGCCGGTGCGGGGCGTTACGGCTGCGCCGGCGATGGTGCTGCCGCTTAGGAACAGCCCGCCATTGGCGCTGCCCTGTAGAATGAGCGCGCCAGCGGCGGTGATGCTCACGGCATTGGCGACCACCGGGCCAATGAGGGTCAGAGGCGCATCGTTCGTCAGCATGAACACGCTGTCAGCCATCAGGAAGCTGCCCAGTGTGCTGATATCCGTGATGGCGCCGAATTCGGCGAGCTGCCCGGCCGTGCCGGTGAGGGTGCCTGCCTTCAGGCTGCCGGATTCATGGACGATGTTACCGCTGGCCCGGAGCGCCAGCGCGTTGGTCACGTCTGTCGCCCCCGAGAGGGTGATGGAGGGGGCGGTGATCGTCGCCGTGGCGGCGGTGATCGTTCCGCTGGTCTGCGCCATTGGCCCGGCGGCGTGAATGTATAGAGCGTTGCTGATCCGCGCATCACCGCTCGCGGTAAAGCCGCCATTTGAGCCCAGCGTGGCGTTTTGGGCGGTTAATGTACCCGCCAGCCCGCCCGCATTGGCGATGCTCGCGTCGCCCGCCGCTGAAACATTGCCGAGCACGCCGATATTGGTCCCGCCAAGGTCGATGGAGGCGCCGCTGGCGTTCAGCCGGGCCGCGCTGATGAACCCTCCGCTTTGGCCAATGGTCCCGCCGCTATACAGGCTGAGCGTGCCGCCGGCGGCCACATTGCCAGCCACAGTGAGCGCGCCGCTTGTGTTGAGCAGCAGGTTGCCCTGTGCCGCGAAATTGCCAAGCACGGGAATTGTATTGCCCGCTTGCCCGAACAGGGCGGTGCCGCCAACCGTGCCACCATCGCTGGTGAGTGCGGTGGCGGTGATGCTGCCGCCGGTCTGGGTGATGTTGCCGGCATCCCAAAGTGCTAACGTTCCGCCAAGCGAAACCGGCGCACCGATGGCAAGCGCCGCGCCATCGGCCAAGGTCAATCCGCCGCCGGCGGTAAAGACGCCGAGGTTCGCGATGCTGTTGGCCGTGTTGTTGAAAACCGCATTGCCCGAAAGCGAGCCGCCCCCGGTGGTGAGCAGCGCGGCGTCGATGACAGCTCCCGCTCCTTCGCTGGCGCTGCCGCCGTTGAGTTGCAGCGTGCTGGATGTGCTCGCCGTGCCATTCAGGGCAAGGCTGGGTGCCGTCAGCGTCACCGCCCTGGCGGAAAGCAGCCCGGTCTGGCTCAACCCGGTGCCGGAGGTAAGTTCGATCACGCCAGTGGCGGCGAGGTTCCGCACAGCGGGGAATTGGTCGCCCGCCTGGGTCAGGATGATATTGCCCTGAACGGTGCCAAGGCTGCTCAGCACGCCGGTATTCACGCTGCCGGCGCTCTGCGCCACGCCGTTGGAACTGCCCACAACCAGCGTGCCTGGGGTGCTGACGAAGCCGGTGAAATTCAGCCCCGCGGCGGAAAGCGTGGCATTGGTGGCGGAGAGGTAGCCTGCCTGCGTCAGCGCCCTGCCGTCAGCCAGGCTCAGCGAGCCGGAATCAATGAAGTTCGCCAGCGTGCCGATGCTGTTCGTGGTATCGTTGAATGCCGTGGTGCCGGAAATACTGCCGGTGAGCGTGGTTACATTCAGCGCGCCGCCGGTCTGGTTCACGCCATTGCTGTCGGCAAGCGTCAGGGTTCCGGTGTTCACCAGCGCGCTCAGTGTAAGGCTGGTACCGGTGAGGCTGATGGCGCTGGCCGAGAGCGGTCCGTTCACCGTCAAAGCGGTCGCGTCCGCCAGGCTCAGGCTGCCGCCATTGAGCGTGATGCTGCCCAGCGTGTTGATGGAGTTGTTGCTTTGGGTGAGATCGAAATTGCCGGTGATTGGCCCGCCCGCCAGCAGGGTGCCTGCAGTGAGATGGCTGGCGGTGCTGGCGGTTATGCCCGCCCCGCTGGAAAGCGCCAGCGTGCCAGGCGCGCTCAGCGTGCCCGCGAAAGTGATGCCGTTGCCCGCGAGAGACAGCAACTGCGTTGAAATGCTGGCCGCACCGTCGGCGAGAATGCTGCCCTGGGTCGAAATATCTAGTACCGTGGCGGTGATGGCGCTCAGCAGCGTGCCGGAGAGATCAAGCCCAGGGGCGATGCCGCCAAGATCCACGACGAGATT
>JAGWOU010000154.1 GCA_028870815.1 Rhodospirillales bacterium
TCTTTGCGATCAATTTCGCCATCGGTGTCGCCACCGGCCTGACGATGGAATTCGAGTTCGGCACCAACTGGTCGATGTACTCGCAGTTCGTCGGCGACGTGTTCGGCACCCCGCTGGCAATCGAGGGGCTGATGGCCTTCTTCATGGAGTCCACCTTTATCGGCCTGATGTTTTTTGGCTGGGACAGGCTCTCCCGGCCCGGACATCTGGCGGTGACGTATCTGACCGCTCTCGGCTCCAACCTTTCGGCGCTATGGATACTGATCGCCAACGGGTTCATGCAGAACCCGCAAGGCGCCAGCTTCAACCCGGACACGATGCGCATGGAGTTCAACTCCTTCCTGAACCTGGTGTTCAGCGAGGACGCGCAGGCGAAGTTCGTGCACACCTCCATCGCCGGATTCGTGACCGGCGCGCTGTTCGTGATGGGCATTTCGGCCTTCTACATCCTGCGCAAGCAGCACCGGGACTTCGCGGCGCGTTCCTTCCGCATGGCGGCCTTGTTCGGGGTGATCTCGTCGCTCGCGGTTGTGACGCTGGGCGATGCGCTGGGGCGGCTGGATTATCTGGTGCAGCCCACCAAGATCGCGGCCATTGAGGGGCTGTGGCAGGATAGCGATGCCGGCGGTTCCGCCGCCGCGGCGCCCTGGCTGATATTTGCCCTGCCGAACCAGGCCGCCCAGACCAACAGCGTTGAGATCGGCATTCCCTATGTGCTGGACCCGCTGATCGCGCATTCCTTCACCACCAACATTCCTGGGCTTATCTCGCTTGAGAAGCAGGCCGGACCGCGGATTGAGAAAGGCATCACCGCGCTAAACGCCCTGCAGGCCTATGGCAAGGACCATGACGCTGCCGCACTCGCCACCTTCAAGGCGAATGAGAGCGACATGGGCTACGGCTTCCTGGCGCAGCGCTACGCGCCCGACCAGAACCTGAAGCTGATCACCCCGGCCAACCAGGGTGAAGTGATCGCCAAGGCGGAGAAGGACACCATCCCCAACGTGTTCGTCACCTTCTGGTCCTTCCGCATCATGATGGCGCTGGGCTTCTACTTCGTGGCTTTGTTCGCCTTCGCCGCCTTCTTCAGCCTGAGGAACCGGCTTGAGCGGAATCCCTTCCTGCTGAAGCTGTGCGTCTGGTCCATACCGCTGCCGGTTCTGGCCTGCGAGTTCGGCTGGATCACCGCCGAGGCCGGGCGTCAGCCCTGGTCCGTTTATGGCTGGCTGCCGACCTTCCAGGCCGCTTCCAGCCATGGTGTCGGGTATATGGTGTTCTCGCTCATCGGCTTCGCGCTGCTGTACAGCGTATTCATCGCCGCCGAGCTGTACCTGATGTTCAAATTCGCCCGCCTGGGTCCGCAGCCGCACCACGCCGCGCCCGAGGCCGCCGCTGCGCCGATGTTCGCCGCACCGGCCGAATAATAGGAGCGATGTGATATGGAACTTTATGTTGTTCTGAAAGTGATCTGGGCGGTGCTGCTGGGGGTGCTGCTCTCCGGCCTCGCCGTGATGGTCGGCATGGATATGGGTGTCGGCACCTTGCTGCGCTTTGTCGGCAAGACCGATGTTGAGCGCCGCACGGCGTTGAACATCATCGGCCCGCATTGGGATGGCAACCAGGTGTGGTTCATCCTGGGCGGCGGCGCTATATTCGCCGCTTTCCCCACACTTTATGCCACGTCGTTCTCGGTATTCTACGTGGTCATGATCCTGCTGCTGTTCAGCATGATCATGCGGCCCGTGGCATTTGAATACCGCTCCAAGGTCGACATCACGAAATGGCGCGGCGCATGGGACTGGGCCTTCCTGATCTCCGGCGCTCTGCCGATGATTGTTTACGGTGCCGCCTTCGGCAACGTGATGCAGGGCGTTGGCTTTCATTACGGTTGGGACGGGCAGTATTACCAGGATGAGAGCTTCATCTTCTACCTGCTCAACCCCTTCGCGCTGCTGTGCGGCGTGATGTCCTTGGCGCTCTCCATCCAGCAGGGCGGCACGATGCTCATGCTGCGCGGCGAGGAGCCGATTTACGGCCGGGCCCGCAAGGCGGCCATCGGCGGCGGCATTATCGGCGCAGCCTTGTTCATCATCGGCGGGTTCTGGGTGGCGCATATCAGCGGCTACGCCTTCACCAGCCCGGTGAATCCCGGCGCGCCCGCCACCCCGCTGAACGGCCCGACCGTGGCGCAAGTAACCGGCGCCTGGCTGCATAATTACGCCGCCTACCCCATTCTGTGGGTGCTGCCCGCGCTGGGCGTGGTGGGCATGCTGGGTGCCGCGGTGATGAACAGCGCCCGCCTGCCCGTGCTGGCCTGGTGGCTGGGGGCGATCGGCTGGATTGGCGCGATCTTCACGACCGGGGCAAGCATGTTCCCGTTCCTGATGCCCTCCACCACCAACCCCAGCCAGAGCCTGACCGTGTGGAACGCCTCCGGCAGCCAGTATAATCTCGGTTGGATGCTGTTCTTCGCGCTGGTCTTCACGCCGATCATTATCTGCTACACTTCTTGGTGCTTCTATGTGATGCGCGGCAAGGTAAAGGCCGAACACGTAGCCCATGACGAGCACAGCTATTAAGGAGCACTGCAATGGGTAAGCTTTTCACCTTTATTGGCCTGGGGCTGGTTCTGGCCCTGGCGCTGCTGCTGGCCGTGGTGGCCGGCGATTATGGCCCCTGGTACTTCGCCTGGATGGTGGGCACGGTAATGATCGTGCTCATCGCCGGGTGCGGGGCGGTGCTGTTCGATAGCCAGCATGAAAAAGGGAATGGAGAGATCTGATGCCTCACGATCTTGAAAGCCTCGTCATCTTCATCCCCTTCTTCTATCTGGGACTTGTCTACGCGGCCTATCTCTATACCCGGAAGAAATTCCCTTAAATGTTCACAAGAGCTATTCGCCGCAGATTGCACGGCGAATAGCTCGATTAATCTGCGCATAGCCATAGGCGCAGTCAAACAGACCAGTCCGGCGATGAAATCGTGGAGTTGGAGTAAGCTTCTGACGCGAAAATGCCGGCCACGTCACGCATGGTCTTTTTTCAGGCGCTGCTTCTAGTGAACACGCGGGTGATCGACTGCATCCGCGGGATTTGTCGGGCAACCTCGCTTAATTATCCGACAGCTACGAGCCACTTGGCTCGGAGATGAGGTGGCTCATCCGCGCTCGTACCAGGCGCGGCTGCGCCGCACGATGCCAACAACGGAAAGCATCACCGGCACCTCCACCAACACACCAACCACGGTGGCCAGCGCGGCACCCGACTGGAAGCCGAAAAGCGCGATGGCCGTGGCCACCGCCAGCTCAAAGAAATTGCTGGCACCGATGAGCGCGGACGGACCGGCGACACACCACGCCACGCCGAGGCGACGGTTCAGCCAATAGGCAAAACCTGCGTTGAAATAGACCTGGATAATGATGGGCACAGCGAGCAACAGAATTACGGCGGGCTGGCGCACAATCTGCTCGCCCTGGAGGCCGAAGAGCAGAACCAGCGTGAGCAGTAGCGCGGCCAGGGAGACCGGGCCAAGCCGGCCAAGAATGCGCGCCAGGGCCGGCTGGCCGCTGTGCGCCAATATGGCACGGCGCCAAAGCTGCGCCACGGCAACTGGAACCACGATGTAGAGCAGGACGGACAGGGCCAACGTGTTCCACGGCACGGAAATGGAGGAGAGGCCGAGCAGCAGCGCTACGATCGGCGCGAAGGCGAAAAGCATGATCGCGTCGTTGAGCGCGACCTGGCTTAGCGTGAAATGCGGCTCACCCTCCACCAGGTTGGACCAGACGAAAACCATGGCCGTGCAAGGTGCTGCGGCCAGCAGGATCAACCCGGCGATGTAGCTGTCAATTTGCCCTGCGGGCAAAAAGGGCCTGAAGACATGGCCAATGAATAGTGCGCCCAGCAGCGCCATTGAGAACGGTTTTACCAACCAGTTGACACCCACCGTGGCTGCGATCCCACGCCAATGGCTGCGCACTTCGTGCAGCGCGGCGGGGTCGATCTTAAGCAGCATGGGCACGATCATCAGCCAGACCAGAATGGCGATCGGCAAGTTAACTTGCGCGACCGTGGCCGCGCCCAAAAGCTGGAACGGGGCAGGCATGGCATGACCGAGCACGATGCCGGCGACAATGCAGAGTGCGACCCAAAGCGTGAGGTAGCGCTCGAAAATGCCCATGGCTGGAGCTTTGGACTTTTCAAGAATGGCCTGGCTCATGGCGTCACGCGCTTTCCAACAGCGTCCACCACGGGCTCGCCATCTTCCTTGGAGAACGCACCGCGCTGCGGGCTGGGCAGAATCTCCAGCACCGTCTCGGACGGGCGGCATAGCCTTACGCCCAGCGGCGTGATCACGATGGGGCGGTTGATGAGGATCGGGTGCGCCATCATGGCGTCTAGCAACTGCTCGTCAGTGAGAGCGGGCTCGTCCAGCCCCAGCGTGTCGAAGGGTGTGACGTTCCGACGCAGTAAATCGCGCACGTGAATCCCCATGCGCCGGATGAGATCGGCCAACTCTGAGCGGCTCGGTGGTGTATTCAGATATTCGACGATGCGTGGCGTCTCGCCGCTATTGCGGATCAGTTCAAGAACATTGCGGGATGTGCCACAATCCGGGTTGTGGTAGATCGTAATAGTCATGGAATCACCTATGCCTTGTTGAGTTACAACGCCTTGCCGTACCCAACCGTCGTGCCTTTGACAGCACCGATCTCGCGGAGCCGCGATTCCAGCGCCATCTGGTTGATGCTGGCGAACTTCAGGCTCAGAAAGAGGTCGATGCGATTTTTGAGATATTTGAAGGCCTGAACAAAGGCTTTCTCCTTTTCGATATCGGGTCCGGCCACGTGGGATGGATCTTCGATTCCCCAATGCGCGGTCATGGGATGGCCGGGCCAGATCGGACAGGTCTCGCCAGCCGCATCGTCGCAAACGATGAAGACGAAATCCATATGCGGCGCACCGGGGACCGAAAATTCCTGCCAACTTTTCGAGTACATTCCGTCGGCTGGATAACTGAAGCTCTCCAGCACCTTTAGGGCAAATGGGTTGACGGCACCTTTCGGGTCGCTCCCGGCGGAAAAAGCGTTGAAGCGGCCGGCGCCGTCCTTGCGGAGAATGGACTCAGCCAGGATGGATCTGGCGGAATTACCCGTGCAAAGAAAAAGAACATTGTAGATGTGGTCGGTCATGTCACGCTTCCTCGCGGTCAGGCCGCATCGGTTTGTCGAACGCCTCGGCGGGAGCTTGCGCGCAAGCGTTTCATTGGCGTTGACCCTCCGGGTTGCGTTTGGCGAGGATTGTACCGTCACAAGCGCCAACTCCGCAGGCGGCAGCGTCTCCGCGGCAGCAATTCTCGGTTAGATAGGAGAGCAAGCTATTCATCGCTGCGTATTCCGCCGCGTAGATCAAGGAACGGCTCTCGCGCCGGAAAGTGACAAGACCAGCATGGCGGAGCTGGTTCAGGTGGAAAGACAGCGTCGCGGATGGCAGCCCAAGCTGCTCACCCAGCCGCCCGGCGGCCACCCCATCCTGCCCGGCCTGGACCAGCAGGCGAAAAATGTCGAGCCGCGTACCCTGGGCGAGTGCCGCGAGCGCGGCAATGGCGTTTTCT
>JAGWOU010000155.1 GCA_028870815.1 Rhodospirillales bacterium
CAGCCGCTGCACCTTGTCCCACTGCATCTCGCTCACCAGCGGGCCCAGCACCGTGCCATCCTCAAACGGGTTGCCGGGCGTCTGCTTGGAAGCTTCGTCCACCGCAATCTCCACCGCCTTGTCGTGCAGGCTGGCTGGTACCAGCATGCGCGTCGCCGCGTCGCAGCTCTGCCCGGTATTGATGAAGCACGCGCCGATGCCCTGGCGCACCGCGCTTTCCAAATCCACATCCTCCAGCAGAATATTGGCGGATTTGCCGCCCAGCTCCTGGCACACGCGCTTCACCGTCGCCGCCGCCTCGCGCGCCACAATGGTGCCCGCACGGGTGGAGCCGGTGAAGCTCATCATGTCCACATCCTTATGCGCGGCCAGCACCTGGCCCACCTCCGGCCCGGTGCCGTTCACAAGGTTGAACACGCCCGCCGGCACGCCCGCCGCATGCATCACCTCGGCGAAAATCAGCGCGTTGATCGGCGCGATCTCGGATGGCTTCAGCACCATGGTGCAACCTGCCGCAAGCGCGGGGGCCACCTTGCACACAATCTGGTTCAGCGGCCAGTTCCAGGGGGTGATCAACCCGCAAACGCCAATCGGCTCCTTCACCACCATGGTGGTGCCGCGCTTTTCGGTGAATTCGAAGGTTTTCAGCTTCTCGATTGTCGCCATGAAATGCTGCTGGCCCACCCAGGCCTGCGCTTCCTTGGCAAAGGTCAGCGGCGCGCCCATTTCGCGCGCGCACGCCCAGGCAATGTCGTCATAGCGCTTGTTATACTCTGCCAGGCAGCTTTCCAGCAGCTCCAGCCGCTCCTTCTGCGAGGCGCGGGAATAGCTCTTGAACGCGGCCTTCGCGGCGGCCACGGCCTTGTTCACATCCGCCTCGGACCCGCCGGAGATTTCCGTGAAGGCCTCTTCAGTGGCGGGGTTGATAACCGGAATGCGGTTGGGCACCACAGGCTCCACCCACGCGCCATTGATGTAGAATTTCAGATGATCGGGCATGTGTCTCCTCACGGGTAAGGTTGGGCGAGACTATGCCCGCCCGCCGGAAAAAGCGGTTGACCCTGGAATACAGCAGGCGGAGGCTGTGTTCACGGGTCAACAAAACAGGGGGGATCGCGTGGCAATCCTGCTATCATGGACGATACGAGATACGGCCTCGGGACAAAAACAGGTGCGCATGTGACGCAGCCGATCGTACAGCTCGAAGGGGTGGCCAAAAGCTATGGCGGCGCGGTGGCGCTGTCGCGGCTGGACCTGATGGTCTACCCAGGCGAGTTCTTCACGCTGCTCGGCCCTTCCGGCTCCGGCAAAACCACCACGTTGCGCCTCATCGCCGGGTTCGAGCGGCCTGATTCCGGGCAGATTTTGCTGGATGGCCAGGATGTCGCCGCCCTGCCGCCGTTTGAGCGCGCGGTGAACACCGTGTTCCAGGATTACGCGCTTTTTCCCCATCTCACGCTGGTGGAAAATGTGGCTTACGGTTTGCGGGCCAAGAAAGTGCCAAAAGCCGAGGCCCATGGTGAGGCCGAGAAAGCCCTGGCCGCCGTGCAGCTTTCGGATTTCGCGGGGCGCAAACCCGCCCAGCTTTCCGGTGGCCAGCGCCAGCGCGTGGCGCTTGCACGCGCCATGGTCAATCGCCCCCGCGTGCTGCTGCTGGACGAGCCATTGGGCGCGCTGGACCTGAAACTCCGGCACCAAATGCAGCAGGAACTCAAGCGCCTGCAACACGAAACCGGCATCACCTTCATTTACGTCACGCATGACCAGGACGAGGCGCTCTCCATATCGGACCGCATCGCCGTGTTTTCCCAAGGCAAGATCGAGCAGGTTGGCACCGCGTTCGATTTATATGAGCGTCCGGCGAGCGCATTCGTGGCGGATTTCGTTGGGTCATCCAACATTTCTGGTGGCACGCTGCTGCGGCCGGAAAAGCTGCACCTTGTGCCGCATGCCCATGCGGTACCGGAAGGGTTCGAGAAGCGGCACGGTTCGGTGCAGGAGATCGTCTATCTCGGCGCCGTAACACGCACCATCGTGGCGCTGGAGAATGGCGGCACCATGCAGGTGATGGAAGCCAATATTGTGCCCGTGCATGGCGGCCTGCGTTTCGCGCCGGGGGATTCAGTAACGGTGGCCTGGCCGCGCGCGGCGTCAGTTATCATCGGTGGATCAAACAATAAGGGAGAGCAATGATGAGAGACGATTTCAAACGTAAACTCGCTAAGCTGGCTTTATATGTGTCCATGTCTCTGCCCTTCGCTCAGGGCGCGGCGGCGGCCGAACCCTTGCAGTCCATCGGCCAGGGCGAGGGCGTGCTGAACATGGTGGCGTGGGAAGGTTATGCCCAGCCTGACTGGGTGAAGCCCTTTGAGGCCGCCACCGGCTGCATGGTCCATGCTAAATATGCCGGCTCATCGGACGAAATGGTGGCGCTGATGCGCTCCGGCGGCGGTGACCAATACGATCTCGTCTCCGCTTCCGGCGACGCCACGCTGCGGCTGATCTACGGGCACGACGTGCAGCCCATCAACATGGCGCTTATCCCGGCCTGGAAGAACTTTATTCCTCAGTTGCAAAGCCCGGCCTTCAACACCGTGAGGGGCGTGCATTACGGCGTCTCCTACGAATGGGGGCCGAATACGCTGCTGTACAACACCAAGGTGTTCCCCACGGCGCCAACCTCCTGGTCCGTGATCTACGACCCCGCCTATAAAGGTAAGATCACCGTGCCGGATAATCCCATCCAGATCGCGGACGCGGCTTTGTATCTGTCCAAGAAAGACCCCTCGCTGGGCATAACGGACCCGTACGAGCTGAACCAGACGCAGATGGACGCGGTGGTGGCGCTGCTCAAGGCGCAATCCAAGCTCATCAAGAAATACTGGGCCTTGGCGTCGGACGAAATCCAGCTTTTCACCTCGGGCGATGCCGTGGTGGGCGCCGCCTGGCCGTACCAGACCAACACGCTGCAAGCCGCCAAGGTGCCGGTGGCGGAAACCATCCCGCAGGAAGGCGCCACCGGCTGGGCCGATACCTGGATGATCTCCGCGAAAGCTCCGCACCCCAACTGCGCCTATGAATGGATTAACTGGGTCACCACGCCCAAGGTACAGGCCGAGCAAGCGATTTATTTCGGCGAAACCCCGGCCAATACCCTGGCCTGCAAGGAGATGGACAAACAGCAGCCCGGCTCCTGCGAGCAGTACCATGCCAACGCCCCGTCCTCTTACTTCGACCAGATCAAGTTCTGGAAAACCCCGCGTAAGGATTGCGGCAACGGCAAGGATGACTGCCTGGATTATTCCGCCTGGCAGCGCGAATGGCAGATTATCAAGGGATGAGCCTGAATAGGACATTTTCTGTCCTAGGCTGGCGACGGCCGGGCATGGCGAATGCCGCCTTGCTCGGCCTGCCGGCGCTATGGTTCGCGGCTTTGTATCTGGCGGCCATAGGCGCTTTGCTTGTTACCTCCTTCTGGACGGTGGATGATCTCTCCGGCAACCTCATCCCGGGGTTTTCCTTCACCAACTTCCAGCAACTGCTTTCGGTGCCGGTCTATACCCACATCGCCCTGCGTACCATCGGCATCGCCGCGGCGGTCACCATCACGGATGTGATTCTCGCCTGGCCGGTGGCCTACGCGATGATCCGCCTCGCCGGCCCGCGCCTGCGCGCGGCGATGATGGCGGCGGTGATGGTGCCGCTCTGGTCCAGCTATCTGGCGCGGGTTTATGCGTGGCGGCTGATCCTGGCCCATAACGGCCTGCTGAACTGGGCGCTGATGGAGATTGGTCTGCCGCGCGCGCATATTGGCTACAGCAACTGGGCCATGTGGATCGTGTTTTCCTATCTCTGGCTGCCTTTCATGATTCTGCCCGTGGCGGCGAGCGTGGAGCGGATACCCCCCAGCCTGCTGGAAGCCTCGGCGGATTTGGGCGAGCGCGGCTTCTCCACCTTCCGCCGCGTGATGCTGCCCATGGCGCTGCCCGGCATGGTGGCGGGAGCCATCTTCACCTTCTCCCTCACGCTGGGCGATTACGTCACGCCGATGCTGGTGGGCGGGCGTGGGTCGGACTTCATCGGCAATGTGGTGTATTCAAATGTTGGAGTCACCAACAACATCCCCTTCGCGGCGGCCTATGCGGTACTGCCCTTGGGCGTGATGGCGGTGTTCCTGCTCATCGCCCGGAAATTGGGGGCGTTCGATGCGCTCTGAAACGCTCATCTGGGCCGCGGTGGCGGCCATTTTCGCCTTCCTTTTCATCCCCATCGTGGTGATCGTGCTCTACGCCTTCTCGGCCGCGCCCATCCCGGCCTGGCCCATTGCCGGCTTCGCCCTGCATTGGTTCGCGGATACTTGGCACGACCAGGCGGTGCGCCAGGCCTTGGTACTCTCGCTTGAGGTTGCCTCGGTGGCCACCATCGCGGCAATGCTCCTGGGCACGCTGGCCGCCATGGCCGTGGCCCGCATGCAAAGTGCCGCAAAGGAGGTGGTGAGCTTCATCGCCGTGCTGCCCATTGCCTTGCCGGGCATTCTCACTGGTATGGCGCTGGCGGCCTATTTCGCCTTCTGGGGGATCAACCTTTCCTACTGGACCATCGTCGCCGGGCACGCGACCTTCTGCGTGGTGATCGTCTATAACAATGTGGTGGCCCGGCTGCGGCGGATGCCGCGCTCCCTCACGGAAGCCTCGGCGGATCTGGGCGCGGATGCGTTCCGCACCTTCCGGCTGGTGCAATTGCCGATGATGGCCAGCGCCATCGGGGCGGGGGCGCTGCTGGCCTTCGCGCTTTCATTCGACGAGGTGATCGTCACCACCTTCACCGCCGGGGCGCAGAACACCCTGCCGCTGTGGATTTTTGGCGCCATCCGCCTTGGTCAGCAATTGCCGGAGGTGAATGTGGTGGTCTTCGCCATCATCCTGTTCACGGCGGTGCCGGTGCTGCTGGCGCAGAAGCTTATCGGCGAATCGGGCAAGGTGGCGCGGTAGAGGGGAGGGGCGCTTACCCCTCCTTATTTTCCTTCCGCAGCGCATCCAGCGGCAGCAATTGCCCGTTGCGCTCAAAATGCCAGAAGGTCCAGCCATTACAACTGGGCGCGTTCTGCACCGTTGCCCCCACCTGATGGATGGAGCCGCGATGGCTGCCACTTACCAGCCCGCCCTCGGCCGTCACTTCGGCGGCGAAGCGGCGCTGTTTGTCCATCACCTGCGTGCCAGGACGGATGATGCCGCGCTCAACGAAGCTGCCAAAGGCAATCCGCGGCGCTTCGCGGCCTGAGGGCGGGGTGACAACTGCCGTCCGTGGCGCGCGTTCCTCGGCCTTAAGGCGCCCCCAGGCGGCCTCCACATAGGCGGGGTGGCGCTCAATGCCGATAAAATGCCGGTGCAGCCGCTTGGCCACCGCCGCCGTGGTACCGGAGCCCAGGAACGGGTCCACGATGACATCCCCGGGGCTGGTCGAGGCCATGATGACCCGGTGCAGCAGCGCTTCGGGCTTCTGGGTGGGGTGCAGCTTCAACCCGTGCATGTTTTTGAGACGCTCACTCCCGGTACAAAGCGGCAAGGTCCAGTCCGAGCGCATCTGCAAATCGTCATTCAACGCCTTC
>JAGWOU010000156.1 GCA_028870815.1 Rhodospirillales bacterium
CCAAACGCGATGCGGTGCTGCGCGCAGCAGTGCGCATGTTCAACCAACGCGGCTATCACAGCACCTCGCTGGACGACGTGGCGGCCAGCCTCGGCATCTCCAAACCGCTGATCTACCATTATCTCGGCGCCAAGGATCAGGTGCTGTTCGAGTGCCTGCGTCGCGGGTTTGACCGGCTACGCCAGGCGGCGGTGGAGGCCGCCGGGTTGCCCGGCACGGGGCTTGAACGGCTAAAAGTCTTTCTCTGCCGCTATGGCGAAGTGATCATGGATGATTTTGGCCGCTGCGTGATCCGCACCGGAGACGAGGCGCTGGCGCCGGAAAGCCGAGCGCGGTTCCGCGCTCTGAAGCGCGAGATAGACCAGGCGCTGCGTCGCTTCGTGCAGGAGGCGGCGGATGACGGCTCGGCCAGCATCTCGGACGTGAAGCTGACCTCCTTCGCGTTCGTCGGCGCGCTGAGCTGGGCCGCCCGCTGGCAGGAACCGGAAGGTGCTCTGGCAGTCAGTGAGATCGCCGCCCGGATTGTTGATATTCTGATCCGGGGGATCGAGCCCAAGGTTTAGCTATACCGATTGATCCGCCGAAAGCGCGCGCGCCAGCACCACGCTGCGTAACCGCAAGGTGAGCGCCAATGCGGCCAGCACCACCATGGCGCCGCCCAGAAACATCACCGGATAGCCGAAATGCCCGGCCACCGCACCGGCCACCGGGCCGGTGAACCCTAACGCCACGTCCATGAACACTGTATAGATGGCGATGGCCGCGCCGCGGCTGCCCACCGCCACCGGCTGCAAGGCCTCCACTGCCAAAGCCGGGAACACGAGCGAAAAGCCAAGCCCGGCCAGCGCCGCGCCTAGCAGTGCCACCAACGGCGCCGGCGCCAGCCACAGCAGTGTCAGGCCCACGGCCTCGATGGCGAAGGAAACCAAGGCGGAACGGAAACCGCCGAACCGCCCGACGGCTCCGGCCAGGAACACCCGCACAGCGACAAAGCACGCGCCAAAACTGGTGAGCGCATAGGCCGCACCCTGCCAGCCATGGGCGATGTAATATAGCGCCATGAAGGCGACGATGACGCCAAACCCAAAAGAGCCGCCGCCAAGCGCCAGGCCGTAAGGCACGATCTGCCGCGCCACGCTGAGCATGCTCATCCGCTTGGCCCCCGCGACAGGCGGCGCCGGTGTTTTGAAGGCCGCCACCGCCAGACCAAGCAGCGGCAGGATAATCGCCACCGCCGCCAGGGCGCGCAGCCCGCCCCACTGCATCAGCGCAACACCCGCCGGCGCCCCGGCAGCGATGCCGCCATATGAAGCAACGCCGTTCCAGGACATGACCTCCGCCACCGCGCCACCGCCAACCCGCCCGATGCCCCAAGTGATGCAGCCCGTGCCGGTGCCGCTTTCCCCCGCGCCCAGAAACAGCCGGCTTGCCAGCAGCCAACCAAGCACCACTAGCGGCGCGTGCGCATTCGCGGCGGCGAGAATGCACGCCCCGTTGAGCGAAGCGAGGACAAGCCCGCCCAAAACCGCCACCTTGCCGCCCCGCGTATCGGAGACACGGCCAACGAGTGAGCGTGTGAGAAGGGTTGCCGCGTATTGCAGGCTAATCACGCCGCCCGCCAGCGCCGCGCCATAGCCCAGTTTGAAATGCACAAGGCCCGGAAACACCGCCAACGGCAGGCCGATCAGGAAGTAGGTGATGGCGTTAAGCGCAACGATCGAGAGAATTTGCGCCGTGCGGCCATCCGCCGCCTTGCCGCCACCCGCCGTCATCGCTCCAAAGCCTCCAGCCGCGCCATGGCAAGCTTAAGGCCATTGCCCCCGGCCGCAAAATTCTGACAGCCATGCGCGCGCCGCTACCCGGCGAAAACCTGCTCCACCGCCGCCCAGTCCGCCACCCAGCCGGGCGCATCCAGCTTCACCAGGCCAGGCACCGCTGCCTCCAGCACCGGCCCTGGGGGCACCAACCGCCCGGCCTTCGTGAAAGCCGCGCGCATGACGGCACTGCACGCCACACCCTCAGGCCCGGTGAATATCTGCTCCACATACATCCAGCGTTCGTCCCAGCCGAGCAGCCTCGTGGCGAGGCTGAACCGCGCGAAGGGCGGGAGCGGCCGGCGGAAACGCATCGCCGAACCCGCCAGCACTACGCCCAGCTTTTCGCGCCGCATCACCGGCCAGGCCCCGGCGCGCAGGATTAGATCCGTCCGCCCCAGATCCATCAGCGCCAGATAGCGCGAATTGGTCATGTGCAAATTGAGGTCGAGATCCAGCGGCCAGACCCGGAAATTCAGTGCCGACACATCCTGCATGCCAAGTTTCGGCCGCCACATGGCGCCAAAAATAACGGCCAGAAGCCGGAAGATGAGGTTCATGCGCCTTGTCTGGCCGCTTCTTCCGCGACCAGATCCTTCCGCGAGAGTTTGCCGATGACGGTTTTCGGCAAATTGTCGCGGAACTCGATCAGCTTTGGCCGCTCTACCGGCGAAAGCTGAGTCGCGAGGAAATCCTGCAACGCAGCCTCGTTCAACTCAGCGCCCTCCTGCAGCTTCACATAAGCCTTGGGCACCTGCCCGCGCTTGGCATCCGGTATGCCGATTACCACCGCCTCCAGCACCGCCGGATGCTTGTAGAGCGCTTCCTCCACCATACGCGGATAGACGTTATAGCCGCCGGAGATGATCAGATCCTTGATACGGTCAACCAGAAAGATGTAGCCATCCGGGTCAACATAACCAACATCGCCGGTGCGCAGCGCGCCATCCACAAACACATTCGCCGTTTCATCGGGGCGGTTCCAGTAGCCCCGCATCACCTGCGGGCCGCGCACGCACACCTCGCCCAATTCGCCCTGCGGTACAATGCGCGAGGGATCATCCAGCGCGCGAATCTCCACCACGGTTTCCTCCACCGGCAGGCCGATGGAGCCATCCCGCACCGCGCCGAACAGATTGGCCGCCACCACCGGCGAGGCTTCGGAAAGCCCGTAGCCTTCGACCAACTGGCAGCCGGAAAGCTGCTCGAACCGCGTGCGGATTTCCGCCGGCAGCGGCGCCGCACCGGAAACGCAGAAGCGGATGGAGGACAGCTCCCATTTCTCCTTTGCCGCGGCCTCGTTGATATTGGCGTAGATGGTGGGCACGCCAGGAAAGAAAAGCGGCCTGGTGCGCGCCAAGGTTTTGCGCAACATCGCCTTGTCGTAACGCGGCAACAGAATCATGTTCAGACCAAGCATCATCGAGAGATTCATCGCCACCGTCATCGCGAACACATGGAACAGCGGCACCAGCGTCAACATGCCGGCACCGGGCGCAATATCCGGCAGGCGCCTTGCCACCTGCACGCAATTGGCGACGAGGTTGGCGTGGCTCAGCATCACGGCTTTTGGAATTCCCGTGGTACCGCCTGTATATTGCAGAACCGCGAGATCGTTTGCCGCATCGCATGGCACAGGCCGCGCCACCGCCCCACGCGCGGTGAGTTGGCGGAAGGGAACATAGCCCGGTTCGGTGGGAATTTTTGCGAGGCTCTTGCGGCGTGTCAGCCAGAATCCAACCCGCTTCAGCGGACTCAGAATTTCCAGCATCGAGCCGATGACGAGATGGTCCAACGAGCCGTCCGCCACGATGGGCGCGAATTTCCCGAACAGCTCGGCCACATCCAGCGTGACCGCGATGCGCGCGCCGCTGTCTTTCAGGAAATGCCGGATCTCGCACTCTACATAAAGTGGGCTGAGATTCACCACCACGCCGCCGGCGCGCAGAACGCCATAATAGCACACCACGTAATGCGGCGTGTTGGGCAGGCACAAAGCCACCCGCGTGCCTTTTACCACACCCAGGCGCTGAAACCCCGCCGCCGCGCGCTCCACAAGGCAACCAAGCTCGCCATAATTCGTGCGCTTGCCAAGAAAATCGAGCGCCGGCACTGAAGCGTGACGGGCCGCCGCTTGAGCCAGAAGTTCATCCACCGGCAGGGTCGGAATCGCCCCGCTGCGCCATGCCGCGTCCATTGTCAGACTCCCGCGCAGGGAGTTGGCGCCGTGGCCGGGCGAGTCCAGACCTCAGAGCGGCCAAACAGCGGAATCCCGACATAGCCGCGCACATGCAGCGTGCCGTCCGCCTCCAGATGCATTACGGATGTATAGGTCTTGCCGTTTTTCGGATCATAGATCCACCCGCCATGCCAGCCGCCATTCGCGGCGGGCGCAAATCCGCCCAAAATTTGCAGGCCGCAAACAGGCCTGGCTCTGAGCGCGGCGTTGGTGTTGTGAATGTCGGTCTTTGGCTTTCCGGCTGCGTCCAGCGGGGCTTTCAGCCATTCGATTCTGCCGCAGAGATCCGCGCCGCAGGGCGAGATCAGGATTCCCGCCTCGCCGGTTTGGTCCAGCCACCACCCCTCCGGCGCACCTTGTGCCAACGCCGGAGCCATACCTAAAAGCCAACCAAGGCCAAGAAAAAGGATTTTTGCACGAAGCCTAAAGAAGATCTCTTGCATTTCCGTCCTTATTTAGTATTTTGCATACACATTACGTCAGGTTTCATCCCTATTCAATAGTAAAGACGGGCGGAGTGGCCCGTGAAAACAAAATAGGCTGAGGAGGTTACCGAGAGCATGAGACGCATCAAGACATACAAAACCCATCTTCTGGCCGCGACCGCATGCGGCGCGTTGGGAGCATTCAGCCTGGGCCAGACGGCGCATGCATCGGGATTCGCCCTTAGGGAAACCACCGCGGATGCGCTGGGCGATGCCTTCACCGGCAGCGAAGCCAAGGCCTATGACGCCAGCACCGCCTGGTTCAACCCCGCCGGCATGGCTTTGCTTGACCAGAATGAGGTGGATGGCGGCGTGAGCTATATCGGCCCCTCCGCAACGTTTTCCGGCTATAACACCAACCCGCTTACCGGCGGCCGAGTGAACGGTGTGCAGGGCGGCAATGCCGTCTCTCCCGCCGCCTCGGGCGCGTTGTTCGGCGTGTTCATGCTGTCGCCGGATTGGCGGCTCGGCCTATCCGTCACCGCCCCTTATGGCGAACGTACCTCCTACCCGGGAGATTTCGTCGGCCGTTACCAAAGCCTCGTTTCCAGCATTACCGCCGTGGATTTTGGCGTCGCACTTTCTTACAAAATCAACGACCATTTCTCCATCGGCGGCGGGCCGGTGATTGAGTACTTCGAGGCCCGCCTGACACAGGCGCTGAACGTGCCGACCTTGAGCGCCCTCACCGGCCAGGATCCAATAGGCGACGTGCATGGCGATGACGTGGGAGTTGGCTATAATATCGGCGGGCTCTACAAAATTGACGACGCGACGCGCATCGGCATCGACTACCATTCCCGCATCCGGCACGACATCACCGGCACGCAGCACATTACGGTTCCGACGATCTATTCCGCGCTGAGCCCGGCCACCGCCGCACTTTTGGAAGCAGGCAACAGCAGCGCCACCACCTCCATCACCATGCCGGACTCCGTGGGTATTGGCATCTATCATCAGATCACTCCGGCCTGGGCCGTGATGGGCAGCGTGCAATGGACCCATTGGGCCCTGCTGAACAGCCTGCACATTACACCCACCAATGGTTACCCTGGCACCTCGATCG
>JAGWOU010000157.1 GCA_028870815.1 Rhodospirillales bacterium
ACCGCGGCCATCCGCTTGAGCGTTGCCATCACCTGCGCCTCGGTGGCGATCCCGTGGCGCAGCCAGTTGGCGACGTGCTGGGAGGAGATTCGCAACGTGGCGCGGTCCTCCATCAGCCCCACGTCGTGGATATCGGGGACCTTGGAACAGCCGACCCCCTGGTCGATCCAGCGCACCACGTAGCCCAGGATGCCCTGGCAGTTGTTGTCGAGTTCCTGGGCGATGTCGTCGGGCGCCCAGTTCGGCCGGTCGGCCACCGGGATGGTCAGCAGGTCGGACAGCGGCGCGCGGGCCCGGCCGGCCAGTTCGCGCTGGCGGGCGGCCACGTCCACCGCGTGATAGTGCAGCGCGTGCAACGTCGCGGCGGTGGGGGAGGGGACCCAGGCGGTGTTGGCGCCGGCCCGCGGGTGGCCGATCTTCTGCGCCAGCATCTCCGCCATCAGATCCGGCGCCGCCCACATGCCCTTGCCGATCTGTGCCTTGCCGGGCAGGCCGCAGGCCAGGCCGATATCGACGTTCTGGTCCTCGTACGCCTTGATCCACGGCGTGTGCTTCATCTCCGCCTTGCGGATCATCGGCCCCGCTTCCATCGAGGTGTGGATCTCGTCGCCGGTGCGGTCCAGGAAGCCGGTGTTGATGAACACCACGCGGGATTTGGCGGCCGCGATGCAGGCTTTCAAATTCACGCTGGTGCGGCGCTCCTCATCCATGATGGCCATTTTCAGCGTATTGGCAGGAAGCTTCAGCAGCGCCTCCACCGCGCCGAACAACGCGTTCGCGCTCGCCGCCTCATCCGGCCCGTGCATTTTGGGCTTGACGATATAGACTGAAGCCTTGCGTGAATTGCGCTGCGCCGCGAGGTCGTGCTTGGCGATGAGGGAGGTGAGCACGGCGTCGATCACCGTTTCCGGCACCTCCGCGCCGTCCTGGGTGATGATGTCTGTAAGCATGTGGCTGCCAACATTGCGGACGAGCAGCAAAGAGCGCCCAGGCAGCGAAAGCGGAGACCCATCCGGCGCGATGTATTCACGATCCGGGTTGAGTTTACGCTCGAAGCTGCTGCCGCCTTTCCGCACCTGGGCCGAGAGCGTGCCCTGCATCAGCCCCAGCCAGTTGCGGTAGATCACCACCTTGTCCTCGGCGTCCACGGCGGTCACGGAATCCTCGGCATCCATGATGGTGCTGACGGCGGATTCAAGAACAACGTCGGCGATATGGGCGGTGTCATTCCGGCCGATCGGGTGGTTGGCGTCGATCACGATTTCGGCGTGCAGATTATGGTTTTTCAGCACGACGGCGCTGGGGCTGGCGGCGTCACCCTTATACCCGGCGAACTGCGCGGGGTCTTTCAAACCCGTATCGCCGGAGGGCATCTGCGCCACCAGCCGGCCGCTTTCCACCGCGTAGCCCAGGGCATCGGCGTGGCTGGCGTCCTCCAGCGGGAAGGCGGCATCCAGAAAGGCGCGGGCACGGGCAATCACGGCATCCGCGCGTACCGGGTTGAAGCTCTTGCCGCGTTCGGCGCCATCCGTCTCGGGCAAGGCGTCCGTTCCGTAGAGCGCGTCGTACAGGCTGCCCCAGCGCGCATTCGCGGCGTTCAGCGCATAGCGGGCATTGGAAAGCGGCACCACCAGCTGCGGGCCGGGGATAAGGGCGATCTCGTCATCCACGTTCGAGGTGTCAACGCTGAAAGGCGCCGGGTCGGGCTGCAAATAACCGATCTCACGCAGAAAGGCCTCATAGGCGTTCTGGTTATGCGGCTGGCCCTTATGCGCCTTGTACCAACCGTCCAACTTCGTCTGAAGTTCATCGCGCTTAGCCAAAAGCACCGCATTGGTGCGGGTGAAATCGCGCAGCAGCGCGGCAAAACCTTCCCAGAACGGCGCTTCTTCCAGCCCAGTTCCCGGTAATGCCTCATTATTTACAAAGTCGTGAAAAATACTGGCGACCGACAAGCCGGCAACCGAAATCCTGGGTTCAGGCATGACAACTCCTTAAGCGCCCGTACCCTTCCCGCCGCTATTTTTGCCGCAAACGCGAAGAAACGCAAGCGGCAAACGCTCAAAGCCGCGCAATATTACGAAAAATCAGACCATGGTTTACGTAATATATGATCTTGCCCGTCATAACCGGCCGAACACCTCCACCTGGTCGAGATGCAGAAAGTTCCGGCCAAGCAGCGTAACCCGCACGAAGCGTGCCCAGGCCGTGCCGGGGCCGGACCAGATGAAGGGCGCTTCCCGCGGCGGTTCATCGTGATGTTCGGCCAGGGTGACCCAGCTTTCACCGTCTATCGACGCGCCGATGCTGAACGCGGTCAGCCGGTTCCAGGTAAAATCCCGCGTATTATGAATATGGATTTCCGTGATGGTGGCGATGCCGCCGAGATCGACCTGCCACCAGGGGTTATCCTCGATATCCGTGTGGAATTTCCGGGTGCCGTCGATGATGCCGTTCACCGCACGCGCCGCGTCCTGCGCCGCCGTGGGGGCGAAGGACCATTGGCAATGCGAGCTTTGCAACGCGGATTTGCCGAAACTGATGTTATCCGGCCGCGATGGGAGCGGCGTTTGCCCGGATGACGGATCGGGCACAGGTTCAACCGCAAGCCGCCTGGACGAAGCGATCATCCGTTCCCACGCCTCTGCAAGGGTCATATCTTCGACCGCGTTGATGGATGCGGTAAAACCTGCGCGCAAAGTTTCGTTTTCGGCAACGCGCCCCCAATGGTCCTGCCCGTGAAAATCTCCGCCAAGGCCACGCGCCACACGCTCGGTAAATGCCGCTTCGGTGCGGAAAGCGTAATGATGGATGAACGCGCCGGACTCGAAAATCCGGTTCAGCGGCTTTCGGCCGCGCGCCCAGCCATCGGCAAGTTCAGCGAAATGAGTATCGTTGTAGTAACCCAACATATCTTCGCCCAGCGTATTCATCGGGCGGATGTCGACGGTGACGTATTGGTGCAGGCGATGGAGAAAGCTGCAATCCGGCGCGTTTTTGAACAATTCCGGCTGGCCAAGTATCCAGGAACGGAAAACCATCTTGGTGAATGGGTGCACGCTGGCCTGGCGGCGGGTGAGGTTCTTCAGCACGCTTTTCGGCTGCGTGGCATGACCGTTTGGACCGCAATAGACCCAGTTGAACATCAGGCAATCGGTCTTGCCCTCGAAGCCTTGCATATAGTCCGGCAACGTCTGGCCCGATGGCAGACGCAAGAACTCGTCAAGATCGAGAAAGCTCACCCACTCCGAATCCTGACCGTTCTGGGCGCAAAAATGCAGCAGCATCTTCCGCTGCATCCCTTGTTCCGGGAAATGCCGGAAAGTGACGAACGGCGCCGGCCCCTGGGTGAAAGGCAGAATGGCCTCGTAAAGCTCGGCCGGGTCGTCGTCGTTGCAGTAGAGATAGACATGCTCGAACCCGAGAGCCTGGTGGTAGGCAAGCCACTCGGCGGCGTAAGGGGTTTCCCAGCGGGCGCAAGTGGCAATCACGAACCGGTATTTCCACCTGCTGCCGCGTACCGGGCCAGGTACCGGGCGGCGGGCCGGGACATGCGTTTTTCCACGCGGAGGCGCCGACGTGCTGTGCCCCCGGGCGCGCTGGCGGCGCGCTGCCCAGAAATTCGCGAGGCTGGTATCCTCCACCGCGTTCATGGCCGCGAGTAGCCCAGCGAAGTTCGGACCTTCGGCGATCTTCTTCCAGGAAATCTGCCCGCCAAAATCTCCACCCAGTCCGCGCGCGGCACGCTCGGCATAAGCACGTTCGGACCGGAAGCCATAATGATGGATGCCCGCCACCGCGAACAACCGCTCTCGATATGCCGGGTCGGCCAGCGTCTCGACCGCACGGTCGGGAAAGCTGGTGTAATACTCAGCCATATCCTCGCCCAGCACATTCACGGTTTTCACCGGATGATCGAATTTATCGCTGACCGTATGCCAGAACCCGTGCACGCGCGGCTGCGGCACCGCGAGGATTCCAGCCATGGAGGCGCTGCGCGTCACGAACTTGGTGAAGGGGTGAATTTTCTCTTCGCGGCGGGTGAAATTCTCCAGCACTGGGCCTTCGGGCGGGGCCTTGTGCCCGTTGGGGCCGAAATTGAACCAGTTGAAAAGCACGCTTTCCACATCCGGCGGGAAGCGCTGTATGAAATCACCGATCGTCTCTCCTGGCGGGAGGCGGAGAAACTCATCGATGTCAAAAAACGAGGCCCATTCAGTTTCCGCCAGATGGTTGCGCACGAAATGCGCATACATCTCGAATTGCTGGCCCTGATGCGGGTGATGATGGAAGGTAACGAACGGAGCTTCGCCTTGCAGAAAGGGCAGCACCTGTTGGTACATTTCACCTGGGTCGTCGTCGTTACAGTAAAGATAGATATGGCTGAAACCGATCTCGCGGTAATAGCTTAGCCATTCGGTAATATAGCGGGTCTCCCACCGGGCGCAGGCGCAAATCGCAAATTCGTGCATGGGCGGACTGATCCGTGAGAGGATTTCCCTGATTTGCCCGGCTTGCCCGGCAAGGCGCTTATCTTCGACCTCATTGCGGTCGTAATCCTTGAACTCCTCCGCCTTGCGGGTGAGATCATTATAGACACGCTTGAGCTTCTCCGCCCAATGCGCGGCGGAGCGGACGAAATAATGATTCAGCGCACCGCCGGCGCAATCCGAAGGGCGCGCCCGTACGCCGGAACTGCTCCAGACCACCGGCCTGCCAAGCAGATCAACATAATCACCGCGGACCTGAAAAACGTGCGGGTTGAGGGCCGCATCCATCAAAGCCGGGCGGATGATGGACTTCACATGCGCGTTGGGAGGAAAGTCCCAATGGCTGCGACGGGTGAAATTTTCCACCAGCAGGCCAGGCGGAATATCTTGATGACCGCTTGAGCCGAAGATGGCCCAGGGCACGGCGATGGCGGCCTCGGGCCGGGCGGCCAGCAGGGCTTTCAGGGTCAGGTCGTCATCCAGCCGCAGAAACTCATCGGCGTCGAAAAACGCTAGCCATTCATACTCATCCGCCACCTGGCGGGCGAGCATCTCATAGCCGCGCATCTGATAATCCCGCGCGTTGTTCGGGTAGTCGATCACCCGCACGTCGTATTGCGGGGCAAAACCACCGGCGATGGCGGCTGTGGCGTCTGTGGAACCGTTATCCAGCAAAAAGACTGTATCGAAGCCGAGAACGAACTGCCAGGCGAGCCATTCCGCGATGTGGCGAGCCTCATTCTTCACCACAGCTACACAACCGATCTTGCTCACCGCCGCCCCCATACGCCTGGCAGCGGGACTGTGGCGGCAAACGCAGGTCGCCACAACCCCCTTGCAGGAGCGGGATTTTTGCGTCATCTACGACCTCAGGATGCGCGCCGCGCGGTGCCCGGTTTTGACCAGCCGGACGACAGCGCTGTGTCCAAACACAGAAAGAATGCCACATGGCCGGCGCCCCAGCGCTGGTAAAATTACGGAACCGATGACCATTTCGCCGTCTGAAACAATGTTGTTTTTCAAGACCAAGCCACGGTCCGGTGCCGCTGCCCCTTTCCCTTATCCTTTTCGCGCGCCCATGATGCGGGGACGCCTTGCTAGGCCCACCCT
>JAGWOU010000158.1 GCA_028870815.1 Rhodospirillales bacterium
GATCTGGGCGACGCCGCGGCAGTGGCAAGGCTTCATGCGGAATGCGAGGCAATCTGCCCGGTCGAACTACTGGTCAACAACGCCTCAAGTTTTGTCTACGACACCGCCGCGAGCGCCACCGCCGAGACGCTGGATGCGCATATGCGCGTAAATCTGTTCGCCCCCATGCTGCTGACACAAAAATTATACGCCGCGCTCACCGCTCGCGGGGCGCAAGGCGTCGCCATCAACATTGTGGATAACAAGGTATTCGGGTTGAACCCGGATTATTTCTCCTACACCCTAACCAAGGTTGCCTTGCAGGGAATGATCCAGATGCAGGCCATGGCGATGGCCCCCACCCTGCGCGTGGCCGGCATCGCGCCCGGAATCACGCTGATCAGCGGCTTGCAGACGGAGGCGGAGTTCGAACGCAGCCATCGCAACAACCCGATGGGCATGGGCTGCACACCGGAACAGATTCTGAACGCGGTGGATTTCATCCTGGCCAGCCCCGCCTATCATGGGCAGACCATGGTGATCGATGGCGGACAGGTGCTCCAGCGCCGCCCGCGCGACGTAGTGTTTCTGGAAAAGGGCAAACCCGCGCCCTGAGCCTGATTATCTCAATTGGAGCCGATGTGGCGCTTCAAATAAAAGCCCAACTCCCGTTCAAAGGGAGGGCAGCAGATAATCCTCTCCGGCATATTGGTGCGGGCGGTCAATACCCGCATGGTCGCCAATAAAGGCGGCCCATGCCCCGCCGGGGCGCCAGATTTTCGCCATGTCGGCAAAGGCTGTTTGGTAATCCCACCCCAGCACCTCCCGCCTGTAGCGGTAGAAAAAGGCGGAAACCCGGGCATTCATAATGCAATGCACGTAAAGCGGCACGCCCTCCACCACCTTCAAAACGGCCAGGAAGCGGTTGAAATCCTCCTCCTGCGGGGCCTCGAACGAGACAGGGATATGGATATAGCACATGCCCAGGGCCGCCACGGTTCCGGCCTCATCCGCCAGGGCCAGCTTATGGGTATGCAGGCCGAGATTGACCACATACCCAACACCCAAAGCCGCGACTCGCAAAAGCTGCGCCTCGCTGGGTTGACCGGAGGTGACGGTCAGCTCATCCAGCCGGAGCCAGTTGGTGATGTCCTGCGGGTCCGCCATATTTCGATCCATTGCCGTAATATAGTTCACGCCTAGCCAACGGCAAGCGGTCCCGGCGTTGCGGGCGCGGTATTTCGCGGCTAATCAGGCCGGGTCAGTTTCTCAAGGGTTATTCAGCTTGCAGAACCGCCTATATCGCCTCGGCGCCCTCGCCTCTCTCGCCTTGCTCGCCGGTTGCGGCGCCGCCAACACTCTCGGCCACCAGATTCTTGGGCTGAACACCGGCGGCAGCGACACATCCGGCGCCGTGCCCTCCGTGTTCGGCTATGCCGTGGCGGACGAACCGCAGGCGGCGCTGGTCGGCCGGGATATCCTGAACCGTGGCGGCAACGCCGTGGATGCCGCGGCGGCGGAGGGTTTTGCCCAGGCGGTGACCCTGCCATCCCGTGGCGGCCTGGGTGGCGGTGGCGCCTGCCTGATCAAGATGCCCAATGCCGATGGTAAGATGCAGCCGCCGGTAATGCTGGAATTCCCGGCCGGGGCTCCGGCTGCCAATGGGGGAGACCGCCCCGCTGCGGTACCGCTGCTGGCGCGCGGGCTGCTTGCCATGCAGGCGCGCTATGGGCAGTTGCCGCAATCCGCCGTGATTGTGCCGGCCGAGCGCCTGGCCGGCGGAGCACAGGTCTCACAGCCTTTGGAATCCGATCTGCAAGTTGTGGGCAACGCCTTGCTGGCGGACCCGCAAGCCGCCGCCATATTTGCCCCCGGCGGACAAATGCTGGCGGAAGGCGCCAGTTTCCAGCAGCCGGACCTTGCCACCACGCTTGAAAACCTGCGCGCAAACGGTGTGAGTGGGCTTTATGCCGGGACCAGCGCCGCGCAATTCGCACAAGCTGCGGATGCGGCTGGCGGCGGGTTGACGGCGCAAGACCTGATGAACGCGACGCCAGAATATGGCACGCCGGACACCACCCAGCAGAACAGCTATGCCGTGGCCAACCTGCCGGCGGCCACCGCCGCCGCCGGTGAGGCACTGCCCGCCTCCGCCAGCTTCATGACGCTGGATAAAAATGGCGGCTCGGTCATCTGCGTAACCTCGATGAACAACCTGTTCGGCACCGGGCGCATTGCCCCCGGCACGGGCGTGCTGCTGGCGGCGTCGCCGCGCACCAACCCCACCCCTGACCTGGCCGCCACCATGGCCTACACCACCGGCAGCTACGCCTTCCGCGCCGCTGCCACCGGCACCGGGCAGAATGAGGCGGACGAGGCGGCACGGATCGGCCTCGCCAATGCGCTAACGGGCCAGAACGAGCCGGTTCCCGAACCGGGCCGGGCGAATGTGATCTCCTGCCCCGGCAATGTGCCGGGCGGCGAGGCCAGCTGCCGCGCCAGCGCCGCACCCGGCGGAAACGGCCTTGCCATCGGCGGGCGGTAACACGGCGCCATGAAAATCGGCGCCGGGCGGGTGGTGCCGCCCTTCCGGGTGATGGATGTGGCCCGGGCAGCCAATGAACGGGCCGCCACCCTGCCGTCGGGCGCTCCAAAAATCCTGCGCATGGAGGTCGGCCAGCCCGGCACCGGCCTGCCGCACGGGGCAAAACTCGCGGTGCAAGCAGCGCTGCAATCCGGCGACGCGCTGGGCTATACCGAGGCGCTGGGCAATCCATCGCTGCGGGCCCGCATCGCCCGGCATATGGAAGATTGGTACGGCGTGGACATCCCCGCCGCCCGCATCGCCGTGACGCTCGGGGCCTCGGGGGCGTTTTCCCTGGCCTTTCTCGCGAGCTTCGACCAGGGCGACAAGGTGGCGCTGGCAGCGCCTTATTACCCGCCTTACGTGAACACGCTCACCGCGCTTGGCATGCAACCCGTGGTAATGCCCTGCGGGATCGAGACCGGGTTTCAGCCGACAATCGGGATGCTGGACGCCTTACCGGAAAAACCGGCGGGGCTGATTATCGCCAGCCCGGCCAATCCCACCGGCTCTATGCTGGCCCCGGCAGAGCTGGAGGCGCTGTGCCGCTATTGCGACGAAAACGGCATCAGGCTGATCTCGGACGAGATTTACCACGGCCTTACCTACGGCAAGCCCCAGGCCAGTGCGGCGCAATTCTCGGCCAGCGCCGTGGTGGTGAACTCTTTTTCCAAATATTTCTCCATGACCGGCTGGCGCGTGGGCTGGATGGCGCTGCCGGAGGATATGGTGCGCGTGACCGAGCGGCTGGCGCAGAACATGTTCATCTGCCCGCCGCATATCGCACAGATTGCGGCGGAGGCGGCATTTGCCTGCCGGGAGGAACTGGAAGCCAACCGTGCCACCTACCAGGCCGCGCGGAGCATCCTTACCACCGGGCTGCGCGAGGCAGGCTATTCCACCTTCGCCCCGCCGGATGGCGCTTTCTACGTCTATGCCGATGTCAGCAGCCGGACGGAGGACAGCGCCCTGTTCTGCGAGCAGCTTCTCGCCAGCCATAGCATCGCCGCCACGCCGGGGCTGGATTTCGACGCGGCGCGGGGCGGGCGCTATGTGCGGTTCAGCTATTGCGCTCCCCTGGCGGACATTGAGGACGCGGTGGCGCGGCTCAAACAACCAGGCTGAGTTTATTTACTCACGAGTAAATGGGGGGCTTTCCAGCACCGGTAACATCCCATATCAAGGCTCAGCCCCCAATCGCGGGCCTGTTCACGAGGTATTGCAAACATGAAGCTACTGGTCGCGGTGAAGCGGGTGGTTGATTACAACGTCAAGGTTCGTGTGAAGTCGGACAAATCTGGCGTTGAGACCGCTGGCGTGAAGATGTCGATGAATCCGTTTGATGAGATCGCGGTTGAGGAAGCCGTTCGCCTGAAGGAGAAGGGCGTGGCGAGCGAGGTCATCGCCATTTCCATTGGCGTGACACAAGCGCAGGAGACCATTCGCACCGCGCTCGCCATGGGTGCCGACCGCGGCATTCTGGTGGAAACCGATCTGGCGGTGGAACCGCTGGCGGTGGCGAAAATCCTGAAAGAGGTGGCGCTGAAGGAAGATGTGGGCGCGGTGATCCTCGGCAAGCAGGCCATTGATGACGACATGAACGCCACCGGCCAAATGCTCGCCGCCCTGCTGGGCTGGCCGCAAGGCACCTTCGCCTCCAAGGTGGAGATCGCCGAAGGTGCGGCCACTGTCACCCGCGAGGTGGATGGCGGGCTGGAGACGGTGAAGCTGGCGCTGCCCGCCGTGATCACCGCCGATTTGCGCCTGAACGAGCCGCGCTACGCCTCGCTGCCCAACATCATGAAGGCGCGCAAGAAGACGATCGAAACGATGAAACCCGCCGATCTGAACGTGGATGTTGCGCCGCGTTTGACCACGATCAATGTCAGCGAGCCACCGGTCCGCAAATCCGGCGTCAAGGTGCCGGATGTAGCCACCCTGGTGGACAAGCTGCGCAACGAAGCGAAGGTGATTTGACTATGGCCGTTCTGGTTGTTCTGGATTTCGACGCCGAGGGCATCAAGCAGCCGTCGCGCTCCGCCATCGCCGCCGCCGCGAAACTTGGCGAGGTACACGCGCTGGTGGCTGGCCAGGGTGTTGGCGCCGTGGCGGAAGCCGCCTGCAAACTCTCCAACGTGGCAAAAGTGCTGGTGGCGGATGACGCCGCTTATGCGCACCATCTGGCCGAGCCGATGGCGGCGCTGATCGTCTCGCTCGCGGGCAATTACAGCCACATTCTCCAGGCCGCCACGGCCTCGGGCAAGAACGTGCTGCCGCGCGTGGCCGCAATGCTGGACGTGCAGCCGATCTCCGACATCTCGGAGGTGGTGGATGCCGACACCTTTATCCGCCCGATCTATGCGGGCAACGCGCTGGCCACGGTGAAATCCGCCGACGCGAAGAAAGTGCTGACGGTGCGCGCCGCCTCCTTCGACCCGGTGGCTGCCGAGGGCGGTTCAGCCACCACCGAAAACGTGGCCACCGCCGCGAATGATGGAAAATCCTCCTATGTTGGCGAAGAACTGTCCAAATCCGAGCGCCCCGAGCTTACCGCGGCGCGGGTGGTTATCTCTGGCGGGCGCGGCATGCAGAATGGCGAGAACTTCACCAAGCTGATCGAGCCGGTGGCCGACAAGCTGGGGGCCGCCGTCGGCGCCTCCCGCGCCGCCGTGGATGCGGGCTATGTGCCGAACGATTACCAGGTTGGCCAGACCGGCAAGATCGTGGCACCCGAGCTGTACATCGCGGTCGGTATCTCCGGCGCCATCCAGCATCTCGCGGGTATGAAGGACAGCAAGGTCATCGTCGCCATCAACAAGGATGAAGACGCCCCAATCTTCCAGGTCGCAGATTACGGACTCGTCGGAGACCTGTTCGCCGTGCTGCCAGAATTGGAAAAGGCTCTCTAAATCATGAAATTGTCGAGCGAATGGTGCAACCATGAGTGAGACTGCGCGCGGGGATGGTGGGGCGGCCGCGCGCCAAATAAAAATCATCGGAGTCATCGGTGCCGGGTTG
>JAGWOU010000159.1 GCA_028870815.1 Rhodospirillales bacterium
GAAACTCATCGGCTCGAACGAATTGTTCGGCCGGGCGGATAGTTCCGATTATGTTGACCAGGACGCGGTGGAGAAAGAGCTGCTCTGGGCCAGGCGGCTCTGCAATGATCGCGGTTGGCCGACCATCGATGTCACCCGCCGCTCCATTGAGGAAACCGCCGCCACGGTGCTGAAACTGATGGATAACTGGCACGCCAAGCGCGCCGGAGCCATGCAAGTATCTCAGTAAAAAGGGTTTTCTGGCGCGGATTGCTACTTATATAAGCATCATCGTCTTAGAGCCGGATGACATGAGATCGAATCGCCCCGGCGATCGCTCTCATGTCTGAATCCGTCTCTGAATTAATGAATTAGAGGGCGATTCAGACTTCAGTTCCGCTCGCAAAGCGAGCGAACCTAAAGTCATCGCGCTCTAGGGAGGGTTTTTGATGGATCTTGGCCTTAAATCCCGCACCGCCCTTGTTTGCGCCGCCAGCGCCGGGCTTGGCCGCGCCTGCGCCCTCGCCCTCGCCAAGGAAGGGGTGAGTGTCACCATCACTGCCCGCGACCGCGACCGGCTGGAAGAAACGGCCGAGGAATTGCGCCGGCTCACTGATGTCCGCATCAGCACCGTGGCGGGCGATATCACAACGGATGAAGGCCGCGCCGCCGCCCTGCTGGCCTGCCCTAATCCCGATATTCTCATCAATAATGCCGGCGGTCCGCCCCCGGGGGATTTCCGGGATCTTTCGGAAGAAGACTGGCAGGCGGCGCTGAACGCCAATCTCCTCACCCCTATCGCGCTTATCCGCGCCACACTGGATTGCATGATCACCCGCAAATTCGGGCGCATCATCAACATCACCTCAAGTGCTGTAAAATCGCCAATCCCGAGCCTTGGCTTGTCCAACACTGCCCGCACCGGCCTCACCGGCTTCGTCGCCGGGCTGTCCCGCCAGGTGGCCAAGCATAACGTCACCATCAACAACCTACTGCCCGGCGCCTTCAACACCGACCGTTTGCGCAAAACCGCCGAAGGTACGGCAAAATCCTCCGGGCGCGAGGTTGATGATATCCTCGCCGAGCGCGCCGCCGCCAACCCTACCCGGCGCGTGGGCGAGCCGGAGGAATTCGGCGCGATGTGCGCGTTCCTCTGCTCAGCCCATGCCGGCTATATCGTCGGGCAGAATATCCTCATGGATGGCGGGGCGTTTAATTCCACGATGTAAAACCCCCGCCCTTGGCGGCGTCTGGCCTCAAGGATAAACAGGCGCCACCATGTCTGACACCGAAACCACGCGTTACGATTTTTCCGCTTCCGAGCCGCATTGGCAGGCCGAGTGGAACGCCCAAGCCTGCTTCAAGGCCGAGGATGTGCCCACAAACGGCCAGCCCAAATATTATGTGCTGGAGATGTTCCCCTACCCGTCGGGGAAAATCCATATGGGCCATGTGCGCAATTATACGCTGGGCGACGTGGTGGCGCGCTATAAGCGGGCGCAGGGTTTCTCGGTGCTGCACCCCATGGGGTGGGACGCGTTTGGCCTTCCGGCCGAGAATGCCGCCCGGGAAAACAAGGCCAACCCGGCGGACTGGACCTATAAGAACATCGCCAATATGCGTGCCGAGCTGCAACGCATGGGCTTCTCCCTGGATTGGTCCCGCGAATTCGCCACCTGCGACCCTGAATATTATGGCCAGCAGCAGAAATTATTCCTGGATTTCTGGAAAGCTGGGCTGGTGGAACGCCGCGATGCCAGCGTGAACTGGGACCCGGTGGATATGACCGTGCTCGCCAATGAGCAGGTGATCGACGGGCGTGGCTGGCGCTCCGGTGCCTTGGTGGAGAAGAAAAAACTCTCCCAATGGTTCCTGAAAATCACCGATTACGCGCAGGATCTGCTGGACGGGCTGAATACGCTCGACCGCTGGCCCGAGCGTGTGAAGCTGATGCAGGAAAACTGGATCGGCCACTCCCAAGGTGCCGAAGTCAGCTTCAAGCTGGCGGGCAGCGAGGAGCACGTCACCGTCTACACCACAAGGCCGGATACGTTGTTCGGCATGTCCTTCCTGGCCATCGCGGCGGAGCATCCGCTGGCCAAGCAGGTGGCGGAAACCAATGCGGGTGCTGCCGCGTTCATCGCGGAATGCGCCAGCCAGGGTACGTCCGAAGCCGCGATCGAGGCCGCCGAGAAACGCGGTTTCGCCACTGGGTTGGAGGTGATCAACCCCTTCACCGGCCAGAGCCACCCGGTCTGGATCGCGAATTTCGTGCTGATGGAATACGGCACGGGTGCGATTTTCGGCTGCCCCTGCGGCGACCAGCGCGATTTGGATTTCGCCCGGAAATATGATTTGCCGGTGCCGGTTGTCGTCTCACCGGAAAAGGACACCGCGCCGGAAATCGCCAACAAGGCGCTGGATGGCGAGGGCTTCATCGTTAATTCCGGCTTCCTGAACGGTCTGCCCACCAAGGATGCCAAGCCCCGCGCCATTGAGGAACTGGAAAAGCTGGGTGTCGGCAAGGCGGTGCAAAACTGGCGCCTGCGCGATTGGGGCATTTCCCGCCAGCGCTATTGGGGCTGCCCGATCCCGGTGATCCATTGCGAGGCGTGCGGCCCGCAACCTGTCCCGGCGGACCAACTCCCCGTCACTCTGCCTGCGGATGTCACGTTTGAGAAACCCGGCAACCCGCTGGACCATCACCCCAGCTGGCGCCATGTGAACTGCCCCGCCTGCGGTAAAGCTGCCACGCGCGAGACCGACACGTTCGACACCTTTATCGACAGTTCCTGGTATTTCGCCCGCTTCACGGCTCCTCATGCCGAGACGCCCACCAATCTGGCCGCCGCCAATTACTGGCTGCCGGTGGACCAGTATGTCGGCGGCATTGAGCATGCCATTCTGCATCTGCTCTATGCCCGCTTCTTCACCCGCGCCATGCACAAGACCGGCCATGTTGCGGTGGACGAGCCTTTTGCCGGGCTGTTCACCCAGGGCATGGTCACGCATGAATCCTATAAGGATGAAGCGGGCAACTGGCTCTACCCGGAGGAGATTGCCCGCACCGCCGATGGTGCCGTGCTGAAATCCACCGGCGCTCCTGTCACGGTGGGGCGTGTGGAGAAAATGTCCAAATCCAAGCGCAACACGGTGGACCCCGGTGCCATCGTGGAACGCTTCGGCGCGGATACGGCGCGCTGGTTCGTGCTGTCGGACAATCCGCCCGAGCGCGATGTGGAATGGACCGAGAATGGCGTGCAGGGCTCCTTCCGCTTTCTGCAACGCCTCGCCCGCGTGGGCGAGGACATCGCCAAATCCGGCACCGCCTCCGTGGAAAGCTACGGGCCGGACGCCAAAAAACTCCGCCAGCTCGCCCACCGCTCCATCGAGGCCGTGACCCAGGCGCTGGAAAGCTTCGCCTTCAATCTGGCGGTGGCGCGGCTTTATGAGCTGCTGAACGCCGTGGCCACCCCGGGCGAAGGGGCTGATATGCAGGCCGCCCGGTTCGAGGCCATGGAAATTCTGGTGCGCCTCGCGGGCCCGCTGGTGCCGCATCTGGCGGAGCATCTTTTCGCTAAGCTGAAGCCTGGCAGCGGCCTTGCCGCCCAGCAACCCTGGCCGAAGGCCGACCCGGCTTTGCTGGTGGTGGATGAGCTGACGGTGGCCGTGCAGGTGAACGGGAAGCTGCGCGGCACCATATTGGTTCCGGCGGGCGCGGGTGAGGATATCGCGATCCCGCTTGCCAAGCAGGCCGTGGCGGGCACAATAGGTACGCAGACCATTGTGAAGCAAATCTATGTGCCCGGTAGGATCGTGAACTTTGTGGTCAAATAAGTCTTTCGCCGCTTTTGCGCTGCTTGCCCTGTCTGGTTGCGGGTTCGCCCCGCTTTACGGTGGCGCGCAGGGGCAAGCCGCCACGGCCGGGCTGGACACGGTACAGGTGCAAAGCATCCCCAACCGCACCGGCCAGATGCTGCGCGAGACCCTGCAACAGCAGCTCTATACCGACGGCGCACCGACGACCGAGCTTTATTCCCTCTCGGTTGCCTACACCATCAACCAGGATTTTATCGGCATTCAGGAGGACAGCTCCTCCACACGTGACCGGTTCAACGCCACCGCCATCTGGAAACTCACCCCCATCGGCAACCCGAACCAGGTTCTTGCCTCCGGCAATGCCACAGCCATGGACGCGCTGAACGTGATCGACCAGCAATATTTCGCCTCCAATCTGGAGACGGAAACGGTGAACCAGCAATTGGCCAATGAAATCGCCGGGCAGATCACCACACAGCTTGCCGCCTGGTTCCGCGCCCACCCCAGCTCATGAAGCTGGATGCGGGCCGGGTTGACGGGTTTTTAAAGGCGCCATCCGTTCCGCTGATTCTGCTGCACGGGCCGGATGCCGGGCTGGTGGCTGAACGCGGGTTAATGCTGGCGCGCTCGGTGCCGGGGGCGCTGAACGACCCGTTCCGTTTTGCCGAGCTTTCCAACCCTTCGGCTGACGCGCTGCTGGCGGAAGCCTCGGCGGCTTCTCTCACCGGCGGGCAGCGCGTGGTGCGGGTACGGGATGCACATGAACAAATTGTCAAGGCGTTAGAAAAATTAACGGAATCATCCTCCGACGGGCTGGTGATTCTTGAAGCCGGAGAGCTGACGCCAAAATCCAAACTCCGCGCCCTGGCCGAGAAATCTCCAGAAGTGGCCAGCATCGCTTGCTACGCGGTTGACGCGGCGCGGCTGCCGCAAGTGATCACCGCGAGGCTGCGGGCGCAGGGCGTGGGCATTGAGCCGGATGCGGCAAGCTGGGCGGCGCAGAATCTCTCCGGCGAGGAAGGTCCGCTGGGCCAGGCGCTGGAAGTGCTGACCCTTTATGCCGGCGCGGCGAAAACATTATCCCTGGCGGATGTTTCCTCCATCCTCGCGGATGGCGGCGATACCTCGATGAACGATGCCATAGATGCGGCGCTGACCGGCGATTCCGCCGCCACGGACAAAGCGCTCTCTTTGGCCTATGAGGAAGGCGCTTCGCCGGTCGGGCTGATCCGCGTGCTGCTCTCGGAGCTTTTGCGCCTGCGGGTTGCGGCGGGGGCGATGGCGGAGGGTGCGTCTGCCCAGGAGGCGATCTCCGCCATGCGCCCGCCGGTGTTTTTCAAACGTCAGCCGATGGTGCAGAAAATGCTGCGGCTATGGACCCTGCCGGCGGTTAACCAGGCGCTGGCGGCGGCGCTGGCGGCGGAAACCGCCTGCAAGACCACTCATATCCCCGACCAGGATTATTGCCGCCAGACCATGCTGGGGCTCGCGGCGCGGGCCCGCAACGCCGCGAGAAGCCGTTAAGCCGCCGCGATATGTTCCACGTGGAACATATCGATTTAGAACTCGGCCCAATCATCGTCGGTAACTGGCATTTTTTTGAAACTGCCGGCCAGGCTGGGTGATTTCACCGGAGACTTCACCGGTATGGGCCTGGGTGCGAGGGCGGCAACCGGCGCGGGGCGCGGTGGGGCTTCCCATGGCAGAGGCTCGGTTGCGCCAATGTCGAACCGGCTGATCAACGCTTCAAGCATTTCGGCCTCGCTTGCTAGCGCATGGCT
>JAGWOU010000160.1 GCA_028870815.1 Rhodospirillales bacterium
CGCAGGACGCACGCGACACCCAGGCGGTGCAGCAGGCCATCACCATCATCCAGCGCCGTATCGACGGTTCGGGCGTGCTGAATCCGCAAATCCAGCGCCAGGGCCAGGACCAGATTGTGGTGCAGTTGCCTGGCATCTCGGACCCGGGCCGGGTGAAAAAGCTGATCGGCACCACCGCGCATATGACCTTCCAGATGGTGGATTCCACCGCCGTGCCCGGGCAGCCGGCGCCGCTGGGGGATGAATTTCTGCCGATGTCCAACAATCCGCAGCAGAAAATGGCGGTGCAGACCCAGGTGGCCGTGGACGGCGCCAGCCTGACCAACGCCCAGGCCAGCACCGACCCGCAAACCGGCGAATGGGTGGTGAATTTCACGCTGAACGCCGTGGGCGCGCGGGAATTCGCCGACACCACCGCCGCCAATGTGGGCAAATTGTTCGCCATTGTGCTGGACGGCAAGATCATCGAGGCCCCGGTCATCCGTGAGCCGATCACCGGTGGGCAGGGTCAGATTTCCGGCAATTTCACCCCGCAATCCGCCACCGATCTCGCCTTGCTGCTGCGCGCGGGCGCCCTGCCCGCACCGCTGAACATCGTGGAAGAGCAGAGCGTAGGGCCGGAGCTGGGCGCTGACGCCATCCGGGCGGGCGCCATCTCCCTGGCGGTGGGCTTCGTGCTGGTGCTGTTCTTCATGGCGCTGTTCTATGGGCTGTTCGGCTGGTTCGCGAATGTGGCGCTCATCGCCAACCTCATCCTGATGCTGGCCATTCTCTCCTTCATGGGCGCCACGCTCACTTTGCCAGGCATGGCCGGCATTCTGCTCACCCTGGGCATGGCGGTGGACGCGAACATCCTGATCAACGAGCGCGTGCGCGAGGAAGTGAAGAACGGCCGCAAGCCGCTGGCTGCCCTGGAAGCCGGGTATAAGCGCGCCTACGGCACCATCATCGATTCCAACGTGACCACGCTGTTGGCGCATATCACGCTGTTCATCTTCGGCTCGCCGCCGGTGCGCGGCTTCGCCGTGACCATCTGCGCCGGCATCATCACCACGCTGTTCACCGCCACGGTGGTGGTGCGCCTCATCACCTCGCGCTGGTACGCCGCGCGCCGCCCTGCCGCCCTGCCCGTCTAGGATCGATCATGTTCTACAGACCCGCTTTCCGCTTCGTCCCGGACGGAACCAAGATCCGCTTCATGAATGGCCGCTTCGCCGGGCTCATCACCTCGGCGGTGCTGTCGCTGGCCTCGGTTATTCTGTTCTTCCATCCTGGGCTGAATATGGGGCTGGATTTTAAAGGCGGCGTGGTGTTGCAGGTGAAAACCCCGCAAAAAGCCGATTTCCCGGCGCTGCGTTCCGCCCTGGCCGCCGCGGGCCTCAGCGATGCCTCGCTGCAATCGGTCGGCAAACAGGGCGACCAGGTATTGATCAGCCTGGAAAGCCGGAGCAACGCCGCCGCCACGCAAACCGCGATTGGCGAGGTGCAGACGGCGCTGAACAAGGCCGCACCCGGCGCCACAATTCAGTCCACCCAGGCGGTGGGCGCCTCCGTCAGCAACCAGCTCTTTACACAAGGGTTGGAGGCGCTGGGCCTCTCCTTCGTGATGATCCTGATCTATATCTGGTTCCGGTTTGAATGGCAGTTCGCCGTGGGCGCGGTGGTGACGCTGATTCTGGACACCACCAAGACCATCGGCTTCATGGTAATCACGCGGATCCCGTTCGACCTTGTGACCATCGCCGCCATCCTTACCATCATCGGCTATTCCACCAACGACAAGGTGGTGGTGTATGACCGGGTGCGCGAAAATCTGCGCAAGTATAAAACGATGAATTTGCGTGACCTGATCGACCTTTCGATCAATGAGACCTTGAACAGAACGCTTGGCACCTCCGGTACCGTGTTTCTGGCGGCGTTGCCGTTGGCGCTGTTCGGCGGCTCGGCACTTTCCGGCTTCGCCTGGATCATGCTGTTCGGCATTGTGGTCGGCACATCGTCCTCCATTTTCATCGCCGCCCCCATTTTGCTATTTTTAGGCGAGAACAGGCTCCGCCGCTCAACCGCCGCGCCAAAAAAATCTACGAATTAGGCTTTTTCCCGGATTTTTTTATCGCGATTATTGTAAGAAACTGTTAACCAAGATTTGTGAAATTTTATACGAAATCTGGTTAATTAGACGATGTATGTGACCGCGCCCGAACCCCAGTTCGCCGCTATGCTGCGTCTGCGCTATCAGCCGATCGTCCGCCTGAAGGACGGCGAGATAAGCCATGTGGAGGTACTCGCCCGGATTTTGGGGCGGGATGGGCGGCTGACCGGGCCCAAAAACCTGGTAGCGGCGATGGAGCATCCGGACCGTGCCCTTGGCCTTACCCGCACGATCATGCAACGGGCTCTCAGCGAATATAAGGCGCAGGCTTTCTTCGCGCGCCGGTTGCCACTGGCCTTCAACCTGCCGCTCAATGTGCTGGTCCATGGCGGTATCATGGAATTGATAGAGGCGCAGCGGGAAGCCCACGGGCTTTCAACCGGGTTGATCCGTTTTGAACTCACCGAGACACAGCCGGTTCACGACATAAAACGGGTGGGGGCGAGCATCGCGGTGCTGCGCGACGCGGGCTACCAGTTGGCACTGGACGACATCGTGCCGCTCACGCCGTTTCTGATGCCGCTGATGGGCACCGCGGTGAGCGCCGTGAAACTGGACCGGTCGGTGGTGGTGGATGCCCGCCCAGGCGCACAGAATTTCATCCGCGGCATAACCCGCCTCGCCGCCGGACGGCTCCAGGATGTCGTCGCGGAAGGCATTGAGACTACAGCGCAGCAAGCGCGGATGCTCGCGCTTGGCGTGACCCACGGGCAAGGGTTTCTGTTCGCCAAGCCCCTGGCGGTGGAGAAATTGGCCGCCTGGCTGCCAGCCGGGCCGACTACGCCGCCAAGCTGAAGCGGCGCTTCGCGTCGCCCTGCATACGGGCCACGCGGGCGCGCCAGCTCTCGCTTTGCGTGGCAATGGCCGCCATTGCGATATTGTCTGGATGCTCGGCGGTTTCGGGCGCTACCTCCAGCACCGCGCCCTCGGCTTTCAGCTTCAGAAGATGCGCCAGCACATTGCGCTGCGCCGCCGCCTTCAGAAACAAATCCTGCTTGCTGTACAGCTTCGCGGCCAGCCCCGCGACGCTCCATTCCTGCCGGGCCAGCTCCGCCATTACGGTTTTCTCGCGCATTTGCCGATGCGCGAGAAGCGCTGCCGTCAGGCGGCGCGGCTCCCGCAGCAACGGCCCATGGCCTGGCAGGAAAATATCGTCGTCGCGGCGCAGCAGGTGCTGAAGCGAGCGGTAATAATCCAGCATGTCCCCTTCAGGTGGGCTGACGATGGAGGAGGACCAGGACATGACATGGTCGCCGCTGAACAAAATCTTTTCGCCGCCTGTGCCGGCAAGCGCGAAGCATAGATGGTCGGCCGCGTGGCCAGGCGTGTGCACAGCCGTGAAGCCGCGGATTTCGCCGCCATCGGCAAGGGCGATATCCGGAGTGAAGCCCGGTTTGGCGGGTGCCGTGAAGCTGGCCACTGGCGCGCCGGTGGCCGCGTGCAGCCCCGCCACCGCGCCGGAATGGTCGGCATGGGCATGGGTGAGCAGGATCAGGCTGATCGGGGTGGTCCCGGCGGCGGCGAGAATATCGGCGATATGCGCGGCATCATCCGGCCCTGGGTCGATAACCACCGGCCCATCATCGCGTTCCACAAGATAGGTGTTGGTGCCGTGATAGGTCATGACACCGGGATTGTCCGCGACAATCCTGGTGATCCCCGGCAACACGGGCAAGGCGGCATGACGGGGCGGAACGGCTTCGGTCAAAAATCCCATGAAAGCATCATGCAATGCAGCATGAGCCCCGGCAATCCGCCCGGACGGCAAGGCTGCCTAGCCGAACGTGTAGGCCAGCCAGAGAACCCCCATAACCATGGCGGCGCAGGCCAGGCCAAGCAGCAATGGCAGGCTGCCGCCACCGGGCGTCCGGCTCAACCCGTGTGGAAGGCGCGCAGGATGCCGCGCGAGGCTGACATCTAAATCTTTCATATCCAACATGTTATAACTCCATCTTCCGATGGCGCGGGGCGTTCGCGGGGTATCGCCCCGTTTGTTTATCGAATGTGACAATTATGCGCCTCAGCCCTCTTGGAATGCAACAAAAACCACACAGACAAGCCGGTGGGTGGCGCCCCGAGGTCGACATGCCGGCGCAGGCGGGTAATCTAGCGCCATGGCCATGCCGCAAGACCCCGATTCCGCCCTGCGCGCCACCCTCAACCGCCACAAGTTCGTCGCCTCCGCCTTGCTGGCGCTGATGGCCGCCTTGACCGTGGCCAGTTATTTTCTGCCCGCCTCCTCCTGGACCGGCCTGCTGCGCGATGCCGCCAAGGCCGGCTTCATCGGCGGGGTGGCGGATTGGTTCGCCGTTACCGCGCTGTTCAGGCATCCGCTCGGCCTGCCAATTCCGCACACGGCCATTCTGCCTGCGCAAAAGCAACGCCTGGGCGATGCGCTGGGGCGCGTTGTGGCCAACCATGTGGCTACGGAAGCCGATGTGCGGCGGCTGCTCGGCAATCTCGACTCATCCGCCATTCTGCGCCGCTTCCTGGCTGACCCCGCCGCGACCCGGCCACTGGCCGAGGCGCTGGCCGGTATGCTGCCCAAATTACTGGCCACGATAGAGGATGGCCGCGCCCGGCGGCTTTTGAACCGGCTGCTGCCCAAGCTGATCGGCGGGCGGGCAGCCGGTGTGGTGGTGGCACGCGCTTTGGCGGGGCTGGTGGAAGGCGGCAAGCATCAGGAAATGCTCTCCTTCATTCTCGCCCAGGTGAAGGAGACGCTGGCGGCGCGTGAAGAATCTCTGCGCGAGGCAATTAAGGAGCGCGTGGCCGAGCATGGCGGCAAGCTGGTGGGCTGGGCGGTGGGTGCCACTGTGGCCAAACGCGTGCTCTCCGCCGTGAATGCCGAACTGGACAAGATCAGCCCTGACTCCTCCGAGATTCGTGATGCGTTCGATGAATGGGTCCGCGCCGAAATCGCCAAGCTGGAGACGGACCCTGAGCGCGCCGCCGAGCTTGGCCAGGCGCTGCGGGGCGTGATGACGCACGACACCGTGCGGGCCTGGGCCTGGGATGTGTGGGCGCGGATGCGCCGCGCCCTGGAAATGGACGCCGCCAACCCGCATGGCCGTTCCGTGGCGGTGATAGAGGCGGCGCTGGCCAATCTGGCCGATGTGCTGGGGCGTGATGAAGCCGCCCAGGCCCGGCTGAACGAGGCCACGCAGAACATCGTGATCCGCATGCTGCCCAGCGCGCAGGCCGAGGGCGCCAAATTCATTGGCGGCGTGATTGGCGCGTGGGACGCGAAAACCATTACCGAAAAGCTGGAATTGCGGGTGGGCAAGGACCTGCAATATATCCGGGTGAACGGCACGATGGTGGGGTTTCTGCTTGGCGCCGCGCTGAACCTTCTGTTCCGCATGCTGCCCCCGCATCCCTAAACGGCAACGTTCTGTATCAAATCGGGCCTCGCGCCTTGGTTGC
>JAGWOU010000161.1 GCA_028870815.1 Rhodospirillales bacterium
ATCGAGACGCTGGGCGGCGTGTTCACACGTCTGATCGACCGCAACACGACCATTCCGACGAAGAAGAGCCAGACCTTCTCCACCGCCGAGGACGGCCAGACGGCTGTGACCATCAAGGTGTTCCAGGGTGAGCGCGAGATGGCCGCGGACAACAAGCTGCTTGGCAATTTCGATTTGCAGGGCATTCCCTCCGCGCCGCGCGGCGTGCCGCAGATCGAGGTGACCTTCGATATCGACGCGAACGGCATTGTGTCCGTTTCCGCGAAGGACAAGGCGACCGGCAAGGAGCAGCAGATCCGCATCCAGGCCTCGGGTGGTCTCTCTGACGCCGATATCGAGCGCATGGTGCGCGATGCCGAGGAGAACGCGGCGGCCGACAAGGCGCGGCGCGAGGCGGTGGAAGCGCGTAACCAGACCGAGAGCATGATCAACCAGGTTGAGAAGACGCTGAAGGATGCGGGCGACAAGGTGGACGCGGCTGACAAGGCCGAAGCGGAAGCCGCGATCGCCGAGGCGAAATCGGCGCTTGAGGGCGGTAATGCCGAGGCGGTGAAGGCGGCCTCCGACAAGCTGACCCAGGTGGCGATGAAGATCGGCGAGGCGATGTACAAGGCCGAAAGCGCCGCGGGTGCAAGTGCCGCGCAGCCTGGGGCCGAGAGCACCGGGCCGAATGGCGAGAAGGTTGTGGACGCCGATTTTGAGGACGTTGATGATAAGAACAAATCCGCTTGAGGCGGGTTTGAAGCGACTGAAAGGGTCCCGGGGTTATGCCCCGGGACTTTCCGTTTAAGCAGAATTTCAAGGATTTAAGCGCCGCCATGGCCAAACTTGATTACTACGCCGTGCTGATGGTTGAGCGCAGCGCCAGTGCCGATGATCTGAAAAAGTCATACCGCAAGCTGGCGATGCAGTATCACCCCGACCGTAACCCGGGCGATGCGAAGGCCGAGCATAAATTCAAGGAAATTAACGAAGCCTATGACGTTCTGAAGGACGACCAGAAGCGCGCCGCCTATGACCGTTTCGGCCATGCGGCGTTTGAGAATGGCGGCATGGGCGGCGGTGGCGGCTTTGGCGGCGGGTTCGGATTTGAAGGCGGGCTCGGCGATATTTTCGAGCAGATGTTCGGTGGCGGCGGCCGGCGTGGCGGCGGTGGCGGCGCACAGGCTGGTGCGGATATAAAAGCCGCGGTCGAGATTGACCTTACGCAAGCCTATACCGGTATCAAGACGAATGTGCGCGTGGCCACGCGTCTGGCTTGCGATGCTTGTAACGGCACCGGATCGGCCGATAAGAATGCCAGCGCTGAAAATTGCACCACCTGCGGCGGAGCGGGACGGGTGCGCGCGCAGCAGGGATTCTTTGTGGTGGAGCGTACTTGCCCAACCTGCGGCGGGGCCGGGCGCATAGTGCGCAACCCATGCCGGGTGTGCTCAGGCGCTGGCACCGTGCCGCGCGAGCGCACTTTGGCGGTGCAGATTCCGGCGGGTGTGGAGGATGGCACACGCATCCGGCTTTCGGGTGAGGGCGAGGCCGGGCCGCGTGGCGCGCCGCCCGGGGACCTTTATGTGCATGTTTCCATCCGTCAGCACCCGATCTTCCAGCGCGACGGGGCGAATATTTTCTGCCGGGTGCCGTTGCGCATGGGCCAGGCGGCCCTGGGCGGCGAAATTGAGGTGCCAGCGATAGACGGCAGCGCGGCCAAGGTGAAAATACCTGCCGGCACGCAGTCAGGCGACCAGTTCCGGTTGCGAAGCAAGGGCTTCTCGGTGCTGCGGTCCACCCAGCGGGGGGATATGTATATCCAGGTGGCGGTGGAGACCCCGCAGAGCCTGACCAAGCGGCAGCGCGAATTGCTGGAGCAGTTCGAGCAGGAATCCGCCGGGGAGCAGGCCAACAGCCCGGAGCATGAAGGCTTTTTTGCCAAGGTGAAGGATTTTCTGAAAGGCGTCGCGGAGGGGGGGTGACCCTGTTTTTGCCGTAATGCCCGGATAAACGGCCAAGCGATACGAATTGTAATCCGCCTGGCTCTTGCGTTGCCCGGCTTCAGGACGAAGCTTAGAAGCTGGTAGGTGGAGTAAACGCTTGTCTTGTACGGGAGTTCAAGATGCTTAAGAAGTTGACGGGGATTGCCCTGCTGCCGATGCTGGCTCTGGGGGCATGCACGGCGGTAACGCCGACCCAGCCTACGGTGGTGGCCATGCCGGGCCAGGGCAAGAGCTGGAACCAGTTCCAGGCCGATGACGCCTATTGCAGGAGCTATGCGGCTTCGCAGATGCCAAATAGCGGGCAGGTGGCGCAGAATTCACAGAACAATTCCGCGGCGACGGCTGCGGCTGGCACATTGATCGGTGCCGGGATAGGTGCCGCATTGGGCTCGCTGTCGGGCAATGTGGGCGCCGGGGCAGCCGTGGGCGCGGGGGCTGGCCTGCTTGGCGGCGCCTCCGTGGCGGGCAATAATACCCAGGCGACGGCGGATTCCCTCCAGGGCCGTTATGATGTGGCCTATGCGCAGTGCATGGTGGGACATGGCGAATCGATTCAACAGCCTGCTGGGCCGGCTTATTATGCGCCGCCCGCTTATTACGCGCCGCCCCCGCCGCCACCCGGCTATTATTACCCCGGTTACTGAGACCGTATCCGCCCTGGAAGGGGCGGAGATGTTTGTGGCGGGGGAGCATCTGGCCCCGCCCGCGCAAAAACCACGCCGCAACCCATGGGCCTGGGGGGCGGCGCTGCTGCTGCATGTGCTGGTGATTGCAGCCGTGCTGCTGGTGCGGGAGAAGCCGCCACAGGAGGATCTGCAAAGCCCGCCCGGCGTTTCCGTGGTGTTCAACAATGGCGGCACTGCGCCGCAGGCCACCGCGCCAAGGACCACGCCGGGGCCGCCGCAGCAGATGCAGGCCCCGCCGCCTCCACCCCCGCCGGCACCGGCTTCGCCAGCCGAGCAAGCCCAGGCCGCGACCCAGGACGAGGTGCAGGTGCCTGATCTGCCGCTGGCGGCGATTCCCAACCCGCCACCCGCGCCGCACCCGCGCCCAGCACCCCGGCAGAGGGTGGTAAATGCGCGCCGCTCGCCACCCTCGCAGCAGAAATACGTGTTTCTGAACGGCATGAATTACGGAAATGTCTCGCCCGTGGCACCGCCTGTGCCGCAAGCGCCCAGGGGTATGAACTTCTCTCTGCCAACCTCTGACGCACAAGCGGCGACGGCATCCGACTTCTCAGTGAAGGGGGATGCAGGGGCGGATTGGGATGCGGCATTGTCGAAATGGGTGCAAGACCACGCCTATTATCCGCAAGCGGCCGCCGAGCAGGGGCAGGAAGGCACCGCCACGGTGCAGTTCACCGTGGACCGCCATGGGCATGTGACGGGACTGAAACTGCTGGATTCCGCGGGCTCGCCATTTCTGGACCAGGCCTGGGAGCAACTGTTTGAGGACAACACGCTGCCGCCATTTCCGCCGGATGCGAAGGATGGCCACGTGACGGTACAATACACTGTGCACTATGTCTTGATCCATTGACGGCCTTGCTTCGACTCGCTGATTCGGGCTCAAGCGAGGGGATGGACTCGCATGTTTTCGGCATAACCCAAAGCCTGACCGGCAAAAGCTGGATTTGGCGGCCTGGAAGGGAAGGGCGGCAGGGCGAAGGGCTGGCCCAAGAGCTAGGTATGCCTGAACTGATGGGCCGGCTGCTGGCGGCAAGGGGTGTGACCGCCGACTATGCCGCCGCGTTTCTGGACCCGACCCTACGGGCGATGCTGCCGGACCCCTCCAGTTTGGTGGATATGGATATTGCCGCCGGACGCTTAGCCGATGCCGTGATGCAGGGCGAGACGGTGGGCGTGTTCGGCGACTACGACGTGGATGGCGCCTGTTCCTCTGCCTTGATGGTGACGCTGCTGCGCCAGCTTGGCTGCGGCGTGACGTATCATGTGCCGGACCGCATGGCCGAGGGTTATGGGCCGAATACCGAGGCGTTACGCGCCATGGCGGGGCGGGGCGCTAAGCTGATTGTGTGCGTGGATTGCGGCACCGCCGCGCACGCCGCCTTTGCGCCGCTGCATAACGCCGTTGATATCGTGGTGCTGGACCACCATAAATCCGAGGGGCCGCCGCCGCCGATCCGCGCCACGGTGAACCCGAACCGGCTGGATTGTCCCTCCGGCCTGGGGCAAATTTGCGCCGCGGCGGTGGTGTTTATCACCGCCGTTGCGCTGCTACGCACTTTGCGCCGGCGCGGTTTCTTCGCTGACCGGGCGGAGCCGGATTTGCGGGAGTTTCTGGATCTGGTGGCGTTGGCCACGATTTGCGATGTGATGCCGCTGACGGGGTTAAACCGGGCCTTCGTGATCCAGGGGCTGAAAGTGATGGCTCGGCGGTCCCGCCCTGGTGTGGCGGCGCTGCTGGACGTGGCCAAGCTGACCGAGGCGCCGACCGCAATGCATTGCGGATTTATGCTTGGGCCGCGCATCAATGCCTCTGGCCGCATTGCCGAGGCGGATATGGGGCTGAGGCTGTTGCTGGCCGAAGATGCTGAACTGGCCGCCGAGTTGGCACAAACACTGGATGCGGTGAATAAGCAGCGTCAGAGCGTGGAGGCCGGTATTTCCACCGATGCCATGAACCGGGCCGAGGCACAGGTGGCGGGCGGGCATGGCGTTATCCTGCTGGCGCAGGAAGGTTGGCACCCTGGGGTGGTTGGCATTGTCGCCGGCCGGGTGAAGGAGCGTTTCAACCGCCCGGCCTTGGTGGCGGGCATTACCGAGGGTATGGCCAAGGGGTCGGGTCGGTCTGTGCCGGGGATTGATTTGGGTGCAGCGGTGATCGCGGCGCGGCAAAGCGGCATTCTGGCGACGGGCGGCGGGCACGCCATGGCGGCGGGATTCTCGACGCCTGAGACGGCGCTTTCGACCTTTCATGAGTTCCTGAACGACCGGCTGGCCAGTGCTGCCTTGTTGCCGCCCAGTGCTGAGCTGGTGCTGGACGGCGTGCTGGGGTTGGGCGGAGCCGATGCCGCGCTGGCGCAGATGATTTCACGCATGGGGCCGTTTGGCACGGGCAATGATGAGCCACTTTTTGTGATGCCGCGGGCCCGCGTGGTGAAGAGCGACCGGATCGGCAAGGATGGCAATACCATCCGCGTGATGGTGGAAGGCGAGGGCGGCGGGCGGATGAAGGCGCTGCTGTTCCGCGCGAAGGAGGGTGCCCTGGCCGAGGCGTTGGGCCGTGTGGGCGGCGCGCCGCTGCATCTGGCCGGGCATCTGCGGGCCGAATTTTGGCAAGGCCGGGTATCGGCAGGTTTTTTCATCGCTGACGCGGCCCCTGCTTGACGTGCGGCCCTGGGCATCGTACCAGCGCCCCCACCTTGGTCCCCATCGTCTAGAGGCCTAGGACACCGCCCTCTCACGGCGGTAACAGGGGTTCGAATCCCCTTGGGGACGCCAAGCAATTTCAATGGTTTATATGAGAATTTACTTCTCACAACCTTGTTCTTGGCAGATTTGCCAAGAACCTTACCAAGTATGCCGTCTCTGAACGCTCACGAATTTCGACG
>JAGWOU010000162.1 GCA_028870815.1 Rhodospirillales bacterium
AGGTCATAGAAGCAACCGGCGCTATCGAGAAGTCCGCGGTGGTGATGCGTTCCGAGGACGAAGTCATCAAAAACCTGATCGCGGACGCGGTCAGGAGCGTCGACGGCAAGAAGATAGCGTCTGCCAACCGCAACCGCGACCCCCTGACGGGCCTGCAGGAGGCCGAAAAGCTCGCGAGGCTTTATCCGGGAGCCGAGATCACGGATGCGCCAAAAGAGCTGGCGCTGTTCAGGCAGGAGGGCCCAAGCTGCCGGTTCGAGGCGCAGGATGTCGAAATATTCAAGCAGACCGGACAGGCCTATACGCCGCTCTCCAGTGAATCGCTGCGCCTCCAGGAAGGGATTCAGAAGGCGAAGGAAATGACCTCTGGCGCGACCACCGAGCAGATCCGCGCCTACGCCAACGCGCGCGGCGGCCGCGTGACGAGCGGCTGGCTGACTCTGTCCGAGATCGCGAGCATGAACAAAGACGGCATCGGCGTCACCGCCAAGATATTCCTCAAGGAGGTGGGGGGGATGCATCAGGTGAATATCTGGAAGATCGAATACGGCCCCATCGGCCGCCTGCTGGGCCGTCCCGCTTACGTCATCATTCACGACAGCAACTTTCCGGATAAGCTGATTCGCATGCGCGCCAGCCTGTTCGACGGCCTGCTCGTCAAGCCGTCGATGCGCTATCGAATGGCCCTCAAGGGAGAAAATGGCTGGCGCTACCAGTTTCAAACGTCTAAGCATGGCGTTGAATTCTTCAAGACGGAAGATGCCCTTCTGGCCGCGGAGGATAAGGCCGGCAATGTCGACCTGTCCTGGTATCCCAAGGCGGCGTCCCATTAAAGGGCGGGGCCTGCTGCCCATGGACTTTTACGCAATTATGTTATACAAATAGGGCTGCACGCGGGTGTAGCTCAACGGTAGAGTTCCAGCCTTCCAAGCTGGCTGTGCGGGTTCGATTCCCGTCACCCGCTCCATGCCTCACCCTTGCATCCGCCCCCCGTAAAGCGTCTCCAGGCCACCCAGGCACTTGACATTCGGCGCTGCAAAGTGTGGAAGGCGCTTTCCATGCTGGTACGGAATAGGGGCGTAGCTCAATTGGCTAGAGCGCCGGTCTCCAAAACCGGAGGTTGAGAGTTCGAGACCCTCCGCCCCTGCCATCCCTTCCCAGCAAGTTCGCAGTTTTTGGAGTTTGGACCGTCTTGGCGTTCAACGTGTTGAAATTCGCGCGCGAGGTTCGTACCGAGGCGTCCCGCGTTACCTGGCCAAAGGGCAAGGAGACGGTGCAGCTCACCGGCCTCGTGCTCGCCATGGTGGTTGCCACTTCTCTGTTTTTCCTGGCGGTGGACGGGATTATCGGCGCGGCGATGCGCGCCATCTTCGGCGCCGGGGGTTAAGGAAATTTCGATGGCCAAGCGCTGGTATGTCCTGCATGTCTATTCCGGGTTCGAGAAAAAGATCGCGCAGCAGATAAAAGAACAGGCGGAGCTGAAGGGCTTTGCCGACCATATCGGTGAGATCGTGGTGCCGACCGAGGAGGTCACCGAGGTGCGCCGCGCCCAGAAGGTAAACACCGAGCGGAAATTCTTCCCCGGCTATATCCTGGTCAATATGGATATGACCGATGACACCTGGCATCTGGTCAAGGACATTCCTCGCGTCACCGGGTTCCTGGGCAACCGAAACAAGCCCAGCCCGATCACCAATGCCGAGGCCGAGCGCATCATGAAGCAGCAGCAGGAGGGTACCGAGACCCGCCGCCCGGCTGTCATCTTCGAGGTGGGCGAGCAGGTGCGCGTGGCGGATGGCCCCTTCACCAGCTTCAATGGCGTGGTGGAGGAAGTGGACGAGGAAAAGGGCCGCGTGAAGGTCTCGGTTTCCATCTTCGGACGTTCCACGCCGGTCGATCTGGAGTATGCCCAGGTGGAGAAACTCTAACAGGGTTGCAATTCAACTAGGCTATCTTATCTCAGTTCTGGCATTTTCGAGAGTTGTTGAGTGTCAGACAAACATCCGTTTTTTTTCCGGCGCCGCCTCCTGGTTGGCGCCGGTGCCGTGCTTGTGGTGCTGGCCCTTGGCATTTGGCTCCTCAATTACCTGCTCGTCGGGCAATATTTCGTCAGCACGGATGACGCTTATCTTGCCGCCGATTCCAGCCTGATCGCGGCCAAGGTTAGCGGCTACGTTAAAGAGGTCGCGGTGAACGAGGGACAATCCGTCACCGCCGGGCAGATTCTGGCGCGCATCGACCCGCGAGACTACCAGAACGCGATGAAAGAGGCGGATGCCGGGCTGCAAAGCGCCGAAGCCGATATTGCCAATGACGAGGCGCAGCTTGCCTTGCAGCCCTCCAAGATCGCCGCCGCGCAGGCGGAGGTGGATGGCGAAACGGCGAAACTTGCCTTCGCCATGCAGGACCAGCGCCGGTACGCGGCCCTCTCCGCCCGTGGCGCCAGCCCCGTGCAAACAGCCGATCAGGCGGACACAACCGTGCAGACCGCCCGCGCCGCCCTGGCCGCGGACCAGGCAGGGCTCCAGGAAGCACAGCGCCAGGTCGATGTTTTAAAGGCCGCGCTGCTGGGCGCGAAAGCCGCCGCCGCTCGCGCCAAAGCGCAGCTCGCCCAAGCCAAGCTGAACCTGGAACATACCGCCATCCGCGCGCCATTTGCCGGGATTGTCGGCAACAAAACCGTGGCGGTGGGCGATTACCTGCAACCCGGCACGCAGATCATGGCCATCGTTCCGCTCTCCCAGGTTTATGTGGTCGCGAATTACAAGGAAACGCAGATCACCAATATTCTCCCCGGCCAGCATGTCAGCATCAGCGTTGACGGGTTTCCCGCCATGAAGGTGGATGGCTATGTGGGCACCGTATACCCGGCCTCGGGCCAGGAATTCGCGCTGCTGCCGCCGGATAACGCCACCGGCAATTTCACCAAGATCGTGCAACGTGTGCCGGTGAAAATTCTGATCAACCTGACGAACGCGGAAATCGGCAAGCTGCGGCCCGGCATGTCCGTGGAAACGAGTATCGACACGCGTCATAACCAATGAGCGAAAGCAAGGTGGAATCGGTATCGCTCAAGGCGCGGGTCTCCGTTGCCGGGGCACTGCTGGGCGCCTTCATGGCGGTGCTGAATATCCAGGTGGTCAACACGTCCCTGCCGGATATCCAAGGCGGTATCGGCACCGGGCTGGATAACGGCGGCTGGATCTCCACCGCCTATCTGATTGGCGAAATCATCGTGATTCCGCTTTCCGGCTGGCTGATGGGCGTTTTTTCGCTCCGGCGCTATCTCATCGCCAACACCATCCTGTTCCTGTTTTTTTCGGCCGCCTGCGGGCTTGTCTCCAATTTCCCGGAAATGGTGGTGCTGCGCGCGCTCCAGGGTTTCTCCGGCGGCGTACTTATCCCGCTCTCTTTGGTGTGCGTCATCACGCTGCTGCCGGAACGGGCGCGCCCTCTGGGCTTTTCCATGTTCGCGCTCACCGCCACCTTCGCCCCGGCCATTGGCCCCACCGTCGGCGGTTGGATCACGGATGAATATGGCTGGCGCTATATTTTCTTCCTCAATCTCGTGCCTGGGGCGGCCATGCTCCCTGCCCTGTTCTGGGGCCTGAGGCGCGAGCCCATGCATCTGGACCGGCTATGGCGCGGCGATTGGTTTGGCGTGTTCACCATGGCCCTGGGGCTTGGGGCGCTGCAAACCGTGCTTGAGGAAGGCAACAAGGACGACTGGTTCGGCTCAAGCTTCATCACCAGACTGTCCATCATCTCCTTTGTCTCGTTGTCTCTGTTCCTGTTTCAGGAATTCAGGCCCGGCAACAAGGCACCGCTTGTGAATCTGCGGCTGCTCACACGCTGGAATTTTTGCTTCTCGACAATCGCGAATTTCATGCTCGGCTTCGTGCTCTACGCGGCGGTTTATCTGATCCCACTTTATCTGGCCGAGGCGCATGGCTATAGCGCCCGGCAATCCGGGCTGGTGATGGCCTGGATCGGCCTGCCGCAACTCCTCATCATCCCCTGCATGCCCTGGCTGATGCGGCGTATCGACCCACGACGCCTGTTGTCGTTCGGCTTTCTTATGTTCTTCATCAGCCTGTTGATGAACCTGAACCTCGGCCCCAATGACAGCGGACCGCAACTGCTCATACCCAACCTCATCCGCGCCGTGGGCCAGGCGATGGTGTTTCCGCCTATCACCATGATCGCCACTGCGGGCATCTCCGCGGCGGATGCGGGCTCGGCTTCGGCCCTGTTCAACATGTTGCGCAATCTGGGCGGCGCGGTGGGCATCGCCACGGTGGAAACCTTTGTCACCAACCGGGAAAAGTTTCATTCCTTTATCATCAACCAGCATGTTAGCCTGTTAGAGCCCGCAACGCGCGAACGCCTTGCTGCGATGCAGCAATATTTTCAGGCCCACGGCTTGGCAAATGCCGGCAGTGCGCGCCAACAGGCAATCGTACTGCTTGGGAATACATTAAGGCAGCAAGCGAATTATTTTGCTTATGGCGATGCGTTCGGGCTGCTCGCCGCGGGCATGCTGATCGCGTTTCTGGCTTCGCTTTTCATCCGGCGCATCGCTGGCCCAGCGGCCCCTGGCGGCCATTAGAGTCATAATCCAGATTAACAGCGGTGCTGACCTGCTCCAGAATCCGAGTGAAATGCCAAACCATGGGCCTTTACGTTAGCCGCTTATTGCGGCTAGGATTTTAACAACAGCGAGGAGGTTCCCATGGCTCGAGTTGCTTTGGTCACAGGCGGAACGCGCGGCATAGGTGCCGCTATCAGTATTGCGCTGCAAAAAGCCGGACGCCTCGTTATCGCCAGCTACGCGGGCAATACAGAAGCGGCGCAGGCATTCCAAAAAGAAACCGGTATCGAAACCATGAAATTCGACGCTGGAAACTTTGATGAATGTGTCGCCGCGGTGAATGACATTGCTACCCGCCACGGCCCCATTGAGATATTGGTCAATAACGCTGGCATTACCCGTGATGCGGTCATGGGTAAGATGACTCGCGACATGTGGGACGCCGTGATCGACACAAATCTCGGCTCTTGCTTCAACCTTTGCAAAGCCACCTTCGACGGAATGAAGGGCAGGAAGTTTGGTCGTATTGTGAATATCGGTTCCATTAACGGCCAGGCCGGGCAGTATGGTCAGGTGAACTATGCAGCGGCCAAGTCTGGCATACATGGCTTCACCAAAGCGCTGGCACAGGAAGGTGCCCGCAACGGGATCACCGTGAACGCCATCGCACCTGGCTATGTTGATACAGAGATGGTGCGTGCGGTACCGGCCGATGTGTTAGAAAAAATCGTTGCACGAATCCCGCGCGGGCGGCTGGGCACTGCAGAAGATATCGCGCGCGGCGTGGTGTTTCTAACCAGCGACGAGGCAGACTTCATCACCGGCTCGACCCTGTCCATCAATGGCGGCCAGCATATGTATTAAGCGGCGTTGCGGCAGAAAAACTTGGAGCGCACCGTTATTTTTCCATGAACTCCATTTCGGCTTTGTCCAGAAACG
>JAGWOU010000163.1 GCA_028870815.1 Rhodospirillales bacterium
ATAGCTCAGTTGGTAGAGCAGCTGACTCTTAATCAGTAGGTCCAAGGTTCGAATCCTTGTGCACCCACCAAATTCTGTGGCAAACCAAAGCCAGGCCAGGAATTTCGTAAACGCCGCGTTTAAATGCCCGCGCCAATTCCGCAATGCCCTCATTTTTGTGCCGGCAACGCCCTTCCAAGATTGGGTTGCCTTACGTTTCCTTCGGTTTCTCGATAGTAACAGAAGGGAAGGTATACTGTTTTAGGACATATTTATGTCCTAAAATGGTGAAAAGATTAAATTCTCAGTCGTTGTCAATTTGAGGCCGCATTATGCCCACCCGTCGTATCCTGCTTAAGCATGGGGCCCTGGCCGCCTTTTCGGCCACGGTATTCAGCATCGCGATTAGCCGCCCGGCGGCGGCGGCAATGGCCATGATGTCCAAGAAGCTGGCTGCTTATCAGGATACCCCACGCAATGGGGAACAGTGCTCAGCTTGTTGTATGTTTGTGCCCGGCGACCCTGGCCATTGCACCATGATCGAGGGTGATATCAGCCCGCATGGATGGTGCAAGTTCTGGCAGGCTGGCCCTAACGACACATGCAGTTAATTGTGAGGCTCTGACACCCCGGCGGGTTATTCAATGCAGCCAGGCGCGGCCGCGCAAAACCAAGCGCGGCCGCCTAATATTTCTAACTAGACGTTATTGACCTGGCTAGTGGGCCGGCCCGCCAATGCCTAAGCGCGGCATCTCTATCGCCGGGCAGCGGTTCATCACCACCGTCAGGCCGGCTTCCCGTGCCTCTTGAGCAGCTTCTTCATTCACCACGCCAAGCTGCATCCACACGGTTTTGGCCCCGAGTTTGATGGCCTCGCGCACCGGCTCCAGCACCTCGGTGGGGCGGCGGAACAGGTCCAGCATGTCGAACGGGCCTGCTTCCTCCAGCGTCGCCACAACCTTCTGGCCGTGAATCTCTTGTCCGGCGAGGGCAGGGTTCACCGGCACAACCTGGTAGCCATGCCGGAGCAGATACTGCATCACCCCGTAGGAAGGCCGGTCAGGCTTTGCGGAAGCGCCAACAAGCGCAACCCGCTTCGTGCCGGTCAGAATGGAAATCAACTCATTGTCGCTTGTCTGGTCTGTCATCTCTCTTTTCCAATTCGGGTCCGTTGGCTAAGCCAGTGGACATGATCAAAGGTCTTTCCGCCTGCGCGCTGCTCAGCCTGCTTACATTTTTTCTCTGGCGCATGCCGAATCAACCCCAGGCTGGCGATGTGACCATGCCGGCCGGCAAGTTCAACTCCCTGTCCTATGCGCCGTACCGGGCGTGGCAAACGCCCATGGACAAATCCTTTCCATCGCCCGCACAAATTTCGAGTGATTTGCGGCTGATCAAGGGGCAGGCGGATGGCATCCGCACCTATTCCTCCATCGAGGGCACGCTGCCAGAAACGCTGGCCCGCATCAAGGCGGGCACGGATGTCGCGGGCCTGGCAAAGAAAGCCGGGCTCAAGCTCTGGCTCGGCATCTGGCTCAGCTCAAACCCGGCGATCAACGCCAAGGAAATGGCGGCCGGCATTGCTGAGGCCAATGCCTATCCCGGCACCGTCACGCGGGTGGTGGTGGGCAACGAGGTGCTGCTGCGGCGGGATCTCTCGGTGGATGATCTGATCAAGGATATCGATTACGTCCGCGCCCGCGTGAAGCAGCCCGTGGCCTATGCGGATGTGACCGATTTCTGGGCCAAGTTTCCACAAGTGGCGCCGCACGTGGATGTCGTGATGATCCATTTCCTCCCGTATTGGGAGAACACGCCGCTTTCCGTGGATGGCGCGCTGGCCGAAATCGGCGCCACCACGGAAAAATTCAAGAAGATGTTCCCGGGCAAGCAAATCTCCATCGGCGAGACGGGTTGGCCCTCGCGCGGGCGCTGGCGCGGCCCGGCGGCGCCTTCCCGTGTGAACGAGGCGGTATTCCTGCGGCGCTTCGTCACCCTCGCGGACAAAGAGGGCGTGGATTACAACCTCATCGAAGCCTTCGACCAGAACTGGAAATATGAGAACGAGGGCGTGGCTGGGGCGAATTGGGGCATCTGGAACGCCAACCGGGTGCAGAAATTCCCGCTGAACGGCCCGGTGGTCGAGCATCCCTCCTGGCCCTGGTATGCCGGGCTGGGGGCTTTGGCCGGGTGCCTGCTGTTTGCTGCTGTCGGCTTTCGCAACATGCGCCTGGCGGTGCCGGCCTTCGCGCTGGGCAATGGCTTCGCGCTGGCCTGCATGGGCACGTTGCCCTTGCTCTACGATAACTGGCTGCGGCTGGACGCGCTGGTGAACCTGCCCTTGCAGGCGCTGCTGGCCTTCGCCGCCATAAGGCGCGCGGAGGCGTTTCTGGCCGCTCGCCCGCCCGCCTTCACCCGCAACGGGGCGGAGGTCCTGGCCCGGCTGCGGCGGGGGCGCTTTGGCTTTGACTACGGCTCGCTCTGGTTCCTGTTCCTGGCCTCGGCTTCCGTGTTCGAGGCGCTGTTGGTGTTCGACGGCCGTTACCGCGACGCGCCGATGGCCGTGTTCATCGTCGCGGTGATGGCCTCCGTGCTGCGGCTCTGGACCAAGGACCGCCCGGCGTTGGGCTGGGAGGAAACTCTGTCCGCCGGGGCGCTGGCGGTGCTGGCGCTGGTGGATTTCGTCATCGAAGGCCCAGAGAACCTGGATTTCATCACCTGGAATGTCGCTGCCCTGGTGCTGGCGGCGCCGGTGCTTCTGGCCCTCTGGCGGGCTTATAAATCGTAAGGCGGGGATTTTTCGTAGGCGGGCAGCGTTTCGTCCAGCGCCTGCCAGGAGACGCGTTCGCACACCCAGCCCTGGGTGGTCGGGCGAATCGCCTCCGCGTCATCCAGCGAGCCCAGCGTAACGCCAACAGAGCGGCCCTCGTGGTCGGTCATGTATAGCGGCATGCCGCAATCGGGGCAGAACCAGCGTGTGGCCTGGGGGGAGGAGGCATAGCCCTTCGCCTCGCCCTTTGTAACGGCAAAGCGCGCCGGCGGCACCTGCACCCAGGGCAGGGCGGCGGCACCGCTCGCCTTGCGGCATTCCCGGCAGAAACACACATCCGCCACGTCGCCGGGGGCATGCTCCAGCCGGTAGGCTATGCCGCCGCACAGGCAACCGCCAGTGAGGATGGTGGCCATGCTCAGAAGGTGGGCGGGGAATTGGCGCTGATCAGCACGCAAGGCTCCGCTCCCTGGTTGCGGAAACGGTGCGGAATGTCGGACCGGAAATAATAGGCCTCGCCGGGGTATAGCGTGCGCTCCTGCGCCCCTACGGTCACGGTAAGGCAGCCGGAGACGACAATGCCGCATTCCTCGCCTTCATGGCGCAGCATGGCCTCGCCCGTATCGGCGCCGGGTTGATACACCTCATGCAGCATGCCCATTGCCCGGCCTTTGGCGCGGCGGCCAACCAGGCGCATGGAAATTTCCGGCAGATGGGCGATCTCGGTCAACTCCCCGGCGGAGAAGAACAACTCGTCCGACGGCAAGAAATTCAACGTGAAAAATTCCGCGAGCGAAAGCGGGATGCCATCGAGGATTTTCTTCAGCGAGGAGATGGACGGGCTCACCCGGTTTTGCTCGATCAGCGAGATCGCGCCATTGGTTACCCCCGCCCGGCGCGCCAACTCCCGCTGGGTCAGCCCGAAAATCTGCCGGACTAATTTCAGCCTGGTCCCTATATCGTCGGACATTTGTTCATCTTGTAAGGCCAATGACATAACAGCACATCCGCGTTTAGGATAATCAACAATCTGCACCAAAAAAGCGTCCATCTGCAATATAAAGTCGTGTGATGCAAAATTCATTTTGCAAATATTCTTGACGCATCTCTGTTTGTTAGGCGAGATTGGGCCGCCAACAAGGTTTGAGGATTTGCGTGCTGTGGGATACCGGGCCGTACAAGAATAAGCGATTTCGGGGTTTCCAAACAGGGGGCGCGGCCTGGGGCCGTTCTTCCTGGCGTGTGCCCATGGGTGGCCGCGCCATGTTTTTCCATCTCAAATCCGGGCGAGCGAACATTGCAATCACGTCAAGCGGCAGGGTGCGCCGGCGCGCCTTTCTTGCCGCCATGGAGGCTACATGACCAATGCTGTCGATCTGAAGGAATGGTTCGAGGAACATCGCATCACCGAAGTTGAATGTCTCGTGCCGGACATCACCGGTATTCCCCGGGGCAAGATCATGCCGGCTGAGAAGTTCATCAAGGGCGGGGCGCCGCGCCTGCCGGAAGCGATCTTCATTCAGTCTGTCACCGGCGAGTATCCGGACGACCCGACAGACAAGCTCACCGACCCCGCGATCATCGACATCAAGCTGGTGCCTGACACCTCCACTGTCCGCCTTGTGCCCTGGGCGCATGAGCCAACGGCGCAGATCATCCATGATTGCCACTACGCGAACGGCACGCCGGTGCCGATCGCGCCGCGGCAGGTGCTGCAACGGGTGTTGAAGCTGTACGAGGAGAAAGGCTGGCTGCCGGTGCTGGCGCCGGAGCTGGAATTCTATCTCGTCGGCCGCAACACGGACCCCGATTATCCGCTCACGCCGCCGGTTGGCCGCTCCGGCCGGCAGGAAACGGGGCGCCAGGCTTATTCTATCGACGCGGTGAACGAATTCGACCCGCTCTTCGAGGAAATGTACGATTTCTGCGACATGCAGAAGATGGATCTCGACACGCTGATCCATGAGGAAGGTGCGGCGCAGGTGGAGATCAACCTGCTGCATGGCGACCCGTTGCACAGGGCGGATCAGGTGTTTCTGTTCAAGCGCACGGTGCGGGAAGTGGCGCTGCGCCACAATATCTACGCCACCTTCATGGCCAAGCCGATGGGCGGCGAGCCGGGAAGTGCGATGCACGTGCACCAGAGCATCGTGGACCCGAAGACCGGGCGGAATCTTTTCGCTGGGGCGGATGGCAAGGCCAGCCCGCTGTTCAAATCCTATCTCGCGGGCTTGCAAAAATACATTCCGGCGGTGATGCCGATTTTTGCACCAAACGTGAATTCTTACCGCCGGCTCACGCGGTTTTCCAATGCGCCGATCAATCTGCAATGGGGGTACGACAACCGCACCTGCGGCCTGCGCGTGCCTTTTGGCGATGCGGCGGCGATGCGGGTGGAAAACCGCGTGCCGGGGGCGGATGCCAATCCCTACCTCGCCTTCGCCGCCACACTGGCCTGCGGCTATCTCGGCATGATCGAGAAGTTGGAAGCGCCGCCTGAACAAATTGGTTCTGCCTACACGGGCGAGTACACGCTGCCGCGCGAGCTTTCCCACGCGCTGGACTTAATGGATGCCTCGCAGCCCATCCGCGATGTGCTGGGTGACAAGCTGGTTGATGTTCTGGTTGCGGTGAAACGGCTGGAATACGAAACCTATCTGCGCGTTATTTCCTCTTGGGAACGTGAACATCTGCTGTTGAACGTTTAAGCGCCCATGCTGAATAATTACTATCAGGCCACGCGGCGCGTGGAATTTTCCGCGCCCG
>JAGWOU010000164.1 GCA_028870815.1 Rhodospirillales bacterium
CCGGCAGGAAGGAAACGATGCCGTAATTCACCGTCTCGTTCTGGAAGTGATGCAGCAGATGGTCGCGCTTTAGCTTCTGCACGTAGCGGTTCTTCGGCTTGTAGTTCAGATGCTGGATGCAGTGGACAAATTCATACACGCAGGTGGTGACAAGGGCGGTGCTGAATCCGGCGGCCATGCCCGTCCACCCCGCCAGCTCATAGCCAATGGGTAGGGTGATGATAAGCATGGTGGGGATGGTGTTCAGCGGGTCGCCAAACAACACTTCCAGCCTATGCGGGTCCTGATGATGGTCGAAATGGATGCGCTTCCAGAGCGCGGACGTCCAGCGCATGCGGTAAAGCCAGCGCCCGTGCAACACGAAACGGTGCAGCACGTACCAAACCACCGGATAGACAAGCAGCACCGCCACGGCGGGCACCACGATCTGTTGCCAATGCCAGGCGGTAAGCAGCGCATAGGCGCCGGATACCAGCGCCAGCGCGGCATAGAGGCTGATGGCGGGATAGGTAAGATACGCGGCCCAGAGTTCAGCCAGCGTCATCTTTCCCAGATCATAGGAACGGCCATGCCAAGCGCGGCCCCAAACGAGTTTTTTTGCCATGCGCAGTACCGCTCACGCTCCGGGAAGTGATTAGGAAACCGAGGAAAACGGCCGGTTCCATCAGTGCTGGGTGCATAGCATGGCGGGTTTGGCGCTGGCAAACCGCCGGGCTTAGCGCCCCGGGACCCAAATGGCGAGCTCGCGCCGCTTCAGGGCCAACTGGTCGCGCTGTTTGAGCGCTGCCAGGAACGCCGGCGGGTACATCACATCGCGCCGTGATTCTGGCAGATCCGTGGTGCCGATCTCGACCGCCTTTAAACCGGGAAGCATCGCAATGACAGCCGTTGGCGGCAAACGGCTAAGCCGGATCTGGCTTTCCACGTCATAGGGGTAAAACGCCGAAACATGGCCGGACCACGCGCAGAGCAGTAGATTCTCGCACACCACGGGCCCTTGCACGGTTTTCAGCACCGCCACGCCCGCCGCAAAATCCGCCCGCGCCTGCGGCAAAGCCTGGTCCTCATGCAAAACGGCGGTGAAATGGGCCGGCGCCCAGACCAAGGGAAACAGCAGCAGCACAGCACACCAGGAACGGGGTGCATCAGCGCAGGCCGCCATCGCCAGAACGGTGTTCAGCAGCACCGCCTCAAAGAACACATTGCGCCCCACGCCATCCCCGCCCGCGAAGGCGAAGCCCAACACATTGGCAACCAGCCAGGCGAGAATGACAGGCTGGGCGCGCTGTTGCCGCCAATGCCGCCGGCACCAAAGCCCAGCCAGCACCAACGCGGGCAGAAACACCAGCAGATAATCCCCGCCTTGAGCCCCAAAATCCCGCCAGATATAGGCACGGGGGGCGAGCAGATTGGCAAAGAAAAACGGGCCGTCCAGCCAGAACGTAGCCCCGAGCAGCAGAGCGCCGCAAATGCCCCCCGCAAACAGCCATTGCAGCAACGGCGCCCAGCGTTTTTGCAGGATCAGCGAAAGCCCCGCGCCGATGGGCAAGGCCACGAGATTCTGCTTGATGAACAAAGCCAGCGCAAAGAGCACGGCCGAGAGCCAAAATTCAGCATTCCGGCCGCGCACAAAAATGTAAAACCCCGCCGCCTCGAACACCATGCCGAATAATTGCGGGTCATCCACCGCGACCCGGTTGGGCATCCAGATCGAGAGCCAAAGCACGAACAAAATGGCGGTGAACGAAGCGGCATAGGCCTGGGCGGTGAAAAGCCGGACGAGCGCGCCGCCAAGCACCCCCACCGCCAGCAACGATGCCAGCGCCAAACCGCGCCCCATGAACAGCGGATCAAAACCCAGCGCCACGAACCAGCCCAACAGATGGAAGGAAAGGAACGGGTAATTGGTGAAGTCCAGCCCCGGCATGGCGCCATAAAGCGGCACGTGCCGGGCCGCCAGCAGGGCGCGCGCCACGTTCCAGCCCTCATCGGAATCCAACTGCACCGGCGCCAAAGCGCGCCAGAGCAGCGGCAGGCAGAGCAGAAAAGTCAACAAACCCAGCAGGCAGGCGGGGCGTTTCCAGGACACAGCAGACATGGCGGCCGTGTTTTGCAGCTTTTTATGCCCGGCGCAGCAAAAAATACGGCCCGGACAATGCCGGGCCGTGAAGTTGAGAAATTGCGGTTCTTGTGCCGCCCTTGTTTTGCGCTGCGGCTAGAGCAACATCCGATCAGGTGAGTTCATCTGATCGGATAAAGTTGCTCGCCAAAAAACAGGCTAGAGCATTCTTCGTGAGCCAATGCGAACGGAAACTGCTCTAGGCCGCGAACTGGTTCATTGTGTTGTCGGCGCCACCGGCCTTCAGCGCCGCATCGCCCGCGAAATATTCCTTATGGTCGTCACCGATATCGGAGCCCGCCATGTTCTGATGTTTCACGCAGGCTACACCCTCGCGGATTTCCCGGCGTTGCACGTTCTCCACGTAGCCCAGCATGGCTTGCGCGCCGAAATACTCCCTGGACAGCGTATCGGTGGAGAGGGCCGCGGTATGGTAGGTCGGCAGCGTGATGAGATGATGGAAAACACCGGCGCGTTTCGCGCAATCCCGCTGGAAGCTGCGGATTTTCTCATCGGCCAGGCGGCCCAGTTCGGTCCCGTCATATTCCACGCTCATCAGCTTCGCGCGGTCATAGGCTGAAACATCCTGGCCCTCAGCCTGCATCGCATCGAACACCTGCTGGCGGAAATTCAGCGTCCAGTTGAAAGACGGCGAGTTGTTGTAAGTGAGTTTGGCGTTCGGCCAAACCGCGCGGATTCGGTCCACCATGGAGGCCACCTGCTCGATATGCGGCTTCTCGGTCTCGATCCAGAGCAGGTCAGCGCCATTGTTGAGCGCGTTGACGCAATCCAGCACGCAGCGATCCGCGCCAGTGCCGGAACGAAATTGGAAGAGGTTCGAGGCCAGACGCTTCGGACGCAACAGCTTACCGTTGCGGGTGATCAATACTTCACCATTGCCAATGCGGCTAGGATCAACCTCTTCGCAATCGAGGAAAGAGTTATACTGGTCACCGAGGTCACCAGGCTCCTTTGAATACGCAATTTGTTTGGTGAGGCCAGCACCCAGGCTGTCCGTGCGGCAGACGATCACGCCGTCCTCAACCCCCAGCTCCATGAACGCATAGCGCAGGGCACGGATTTTCGCGGTGAACTCCTCATGCGGAACGGTCACTTTGCCATCTTGGTGGCCGCATTGCTTCTCATCGGAAACCTGGTTCTCGATCTGCAACGCGCCTGCCCCGGCCTCGATCATCTTCTTGGCGAGCAGATAGGTGGCTTCCGCGTTTCCAAATCCCGCGTCGATATCCGCGATGATGGGCACCACATGGGTTTCGAAATTGTCGATCTTCTGCTGCGTTTCCTTCTGCTTCGCGAGATCACCAGCGGCCCGGGCGGCGTCCAGCTCGCGGAACAAATTGCCCAGCTCCCGCGCATCGGCCTGGCGCAGGAAGGTGTAAATCTCCTCGATCAGCGCCGGCACGGCGGTTTTCTCGTGCATGGATTGGTCCGGCAACGGCCCGAATTCTGAGCGCATGGCCGCGATCATCCAGCCGGAGAGGTAGATATACCGCCCCTTGGTGGTGCCGAAATGCTTCTTGATGGAAATCATCTGCTGCTGGGCGATGAAGCCATGCCAGCAGCCGAGCGACTGCGTGTAGTTCGCCGGGTCCGCGTCATATGCCGCCATGTCCTGGCGCATGACCTTCGCGGTGTAGCGGGCAATGTCCAACCCGGTGCGGAAGCGGTTCTGCAACCGCATGCGGGCCACGGCCTCTGGAGAAATCGCATCCCAGGTGCCGCCCTTGGCGGCGATCAGTTCGTTCGTGCTGCGAATGCTATCTTGGTACGACATTGAAGGCTCCGCTAATTCTGGCGACTGCGGCTCACCAATTACGCCCAAAATGGCGGGGTGTCAGAGTGTTTTGTAAAAAAACACGGTAAACATGTGGGGTTTAGTACATGCACCCAAAGTGAATTGTAAATATTTTACAATTCCAGAATCACCCGGCTATTTCCAGGTCTCGCGGGCTGTTAAGGTTCGCGAAAGGGTCGGTGGAGCTTGTAAAATCAACCCGCCTGGCCCCGCACAGCGCCAGCGCGTCCCGTACTTTGAACTTTACGTCCCGGCGCAGGAAATCCTCCAGCCCAGGCAAAAATTCTACTGGCCAGAGCGCGGCGAGATGGTGCTGCCGCCCTTCATACACCGCGACAGACGGGCCGGGCGAAAGATCCGCCGCCAAAGTGAGCGGAAAAAGCGGCGTATCCACCGGCATGGTCAGCAGCCACTCAACGCCCTGCCCCGCCGCCCAGCGCAACCCCGCCGCCACCCCCGCCAACGGGCCGCAAGCGGAAAATTCCGGCGCATCGGCCAGCACAGGCAGGCCATAGGCCGCGAAGCGGGACGGATCGCCATTGGCGCTGATGGCCATGGCAGAAACCTGCGGGCGCAGCCGTTCCAGAACATGTTCGATGAGCGGACGGCCATGCAGGGAGACGAACGCCTTGTCCGCGCCGCCAAAGCGCGTGGCCTTGCCGCCATCCAAAATCAACGCCGCGATGCTCATCTCAGGGATTCCCCTGGGGTGGATAAAGGGAATTTCCTGCGGAAATTCCCTGGGGCGAACGACGGGGATCGAACCCGCGACAACCGGTACCACAAACCGGCGCTCTACCAACTGAGCTACGTCCGCCATCCAGGATGGCGCGTCCTAACGCGGTCACGCCAGCGCCGTCAATGGTCTTGCGGCCACCCAGCCTTCCAGCCGCCGCAAAGCCTCATTCAGCACGTGCTCCTGCTTGCAGAAGGCAAACCGCGCATATTGGCGCGGGGCATCCCCCACATAGAAGGCGGAGACTGGAATCGCCGCCACGCCTGCCTGCTCAGTGATTGCCTCGCAGAAGGCCACGTCATCGCCTTCAAACCCCAGGGCGGAAACATCAGCGGTGATGAAATAGCTGCCCGAGGCGGGCAAAGTGGCTAAGCCGAGCCGCTTCAGCCCGGCATCCAGCTGGTTCCGCCGGCCTTCAAGCGCCGCCGCAAGGCCATGGAAATACGCATCCGGCTTGGCCAAACCCACCGCCACGGCGCGCTGCAAATTGGGCGCGGTGGTGAAAGTGAGGTTCTGGTGCGCCTTGGCCACCAAATCCATCAGCGGCACCGGACCGGACACATAGCCCACCTTCCAGCCGGTGAGCGAGAAGGTTTTGCCCGCGCTGCCGATGCGCAATGACCGCTCGGCCATGCCCGGCAACGTAGCCAGAGGAATATGTTGCGCGCCCGAGAAAACCAGATGCTCGTAAACCTCGTCGCACACGGCATAGACATCATGCTGGTGTAACAGTTCGGCGATGAACGCCAGCTCATCCTGCGTGAACACCTTGCCGGTGGGATTCATCGGGGAATTCAGCAGCATCGCCTTGGTTTTCGGCCCGAAGGCGGC
>JAGWOU010000165.1 GCA_028870815.1 Rhodospirillales bacterium
CCATCAGCAATTGCTTGAATTGCTGCGGGGCCTGGGGCAGGGCGTAGAACTTGCCGGGGTGGTTGCGGGCGGGCACCAGGAAGTCCCGCGCACCTTCGGGGCTGGACGCGGTGAGGATCGGCGTCTGGAATTCGGTGAAGCCGGCTTCGGTCATCCGGCGGCGGAAGCTGGTGATAACCCCGGCGCGCAGCATGATGTTCTTGTGCACCTGCTCGCGGCGCAGATCGAGGAAGCGGTATTTCAGCCGCAGCTCGTCAGGGTAATTCTCGTTGCCCGCCACCTGCATGGGCAGCACGTCGGCGGGGCCTTCCAGCGCCATCTCGGCCACGCGCAGTTCCACATCGCCGGTGGGCAGCTTGGCGTTGGTGGTGCCCTCGGCCCGCGCCACAACCGCGCCTGTTACGGTAATCACCGACTCGACGCGCACAGCCTCCGCCGCCGCGAAGGAGGCCGAGCCAGCCGGGAATACGCATTGGGTGAGGCCGTAATGGTCCCGCAGATCGATGAATAACAGCCCGCCATGGTCGCGCTTGGCGTGCACCCAGCCGGAAAGCCGGGCCGTCTGGCCGATATTTGCCGCCCGAAGCGCGGCGCAATGATGGGTGCGGTAGGCGTGAATCTGTTCCATGCGCGGGAAAGAAACCGGGACCTGCTTCCTGTCAAGCGGCGGCAACGCTATGGGAGGGACATGAACGAAGACAAGATCGAATTCATTGCCACGGCCGAGGCTTTGGCCGCCCTTTGCGCCCGGTTGGAAGGGGAGGCTTTCGTCACCGTGGACACCGAGTTCATGCGCGAGAAAACCTACTACCCCGAGCTTTGCCTGGTGCAGATCGCCGGTGCCAACGACGTGGCGGTGGTGGATGCGCTGGCTCCGGGCATGGACTTGGCCCCGCTGGGCAGGGTGCTGGCGAAGCCCGAGGTGGTGAAGGTGTTTCACGCCTGCCGCCAGGATGTAGAGATTTTTCTGCTGCTGTTCGACGCGGTGCCGACCCCGCTATTCGACACCCAGGTGGCCGCCATGGTGGCAGGGTTCGGGGACCAGGTGGGGTATGACAGCCTGGTGGCGGCCCTTACCGGCGGACATATCGACAAGGCGCACCGCTTCTCGGACTGGTCGGCCCGGCCGCTTTCCAAATCGCAGATCAACTACGCCGCCGCCGATGTGACGCATCTGCGCGAGGTGTACGAGAAGCTGCTGGCCAAGCTGGGTAAGGAAGGCCGGCTGGAATGGCTTGCCGAGGAAATGGCGATCCTCACCCGCCCCGAGACCTACCGAGTGGACCCGGAGCGCGCCTATGAGCGCCTGAAAATCCGCTCCAACAATCGCCGCCAGCTCGGGTTGGCGAAAGCCATCGCCGCCTGGCGCGAGCGCGAGGCCCAGCGCATCAACATCCCGCGCGGGCGCTTGCTGAAGGATGAGCAGATCCCGGAAATCGCCTCATTGGCGCCAGATGATGCCGAAGGCTTAGCCAAGGCGCGGGGCATTTCCGCCGGGTTCGCCGGTGGCAAATCCGGCGTTTCGCTGCTGGCCGCCATTGCCGAGGCGAAGGCCTTGCCCGAAGCCGAGCTGCCTAAGCCGGAGCGCCAGAGGGACGCGCCGAAAGCTTCTCCCGCGCTGGTCTCGCTGCTGAAAGTGCTGCTGGCGGCGGCGGCGGAGAAGAATAACGTCGCGGCCCGGCTGGTGGCGAGCGGCGATGATATCGAGGCCCTGGCCCTGGACGAAACCGCCCCCAACCCGGTGCTGGAAGGCTGGCGGCGGGAGATGTTCGGGGAGACGGCCTTGCGCCTGATCCGCGGGCAGATCGCGCTTTCCACGCAGGGCAAGCGGATCAAGATTATTGAATTGTGAGTAGGCTCGCTGCCTTCGACAAATTCTGCGCCAGGCTGCCCGGCAGCCATATGGTGGTGCAGTGGGGCGGCAGCCATGTGCATAAGGTGGGGCCGAAAATGTTCGCGGTGGGTGGCGGTTTCCCGGGCGAGGATTCCTTTGTATTTAAGGCCACGCCGCTGGCTTTTCAGATGCTACGCGAACAGGGGTTGGCCACGCGTGCCCCTTATTTGCCGCGCGGCAATTGGCTGCGGGTTGAGGGTGGGGCGATGAGCGGCAAGGATCTCTTCGCCCATATCGAGCAATCCTACCAGATGATCGCGGCCACCCTCACCAAGGCCGAACAGGCACGGCTCGGCCTTGGCTGAGCTGCGCCCCGCTTGCCCTGGCGAGGGGCAGGCCCTCTATGACATTACTAAAGCCGCTATCGAGTCCGGTGCCGCCGGGCATTACAGCCAGGCGCAGATCGCCGGATGGATGAACGGGCGGGACGGTGCCTATTACGAGGCACTGATCGCGGCGGGTTTCATCATCGTGGCGGCCGACGGGGTATTGCTGGGCTATGTGGAGGCCGGGCCGGGCGAGATCACCAGGCTGTTCATACGCCCGGACGCGGTGGGGCGGGGGCTGGGGCGGCGCCTGCTGGAACGCGGCATCGCTATGGCCGGACAGGGCGAAATCCGGCTGAACGCCACCCTCAACGCCGCCGGATTTTACGAGCATTGCGGCTTCATCCCGTTCGGGCGGGAGATGTATTTCCATGATGGCAGCGATGAGCCGGTGGAGATTGTGAAGATGGTCCTCCACCGGTGCTGACGCGTTTAGATAAACATCCCGCCCGAAACCTCGATCCGCTGTGCATTCACCCAGTGATTGGCATCCGAGAGCAGAGACGCGATCATTGGGCCGATATCATCCGCCTGCCCATGGCGGCCAAGGGCGGTGAACTGCGCGACGATCTTCTGCAATTCCGAACTGTTGCGCAGGCGGCCATTGCCGAAATCCGTCTCCACGGCGCCGGGGGCCACTGTGTTCACGTTAATGCCGCGCGCGCCGCATTCCTTTGCCAGCACGCGGGTGAACACCTCAATCGCCCCTTTGGTCATTGCGTAAACCGAGGTGTTCGGCATGGAAAACCGCGCCAGACCGCTGGAGATGTTCACGATGCTGCCGCCATCCGCGATTATCGGCAGCAGCGCCTGGGTGAGAAAGAACACGCCCTTCACGTTGAGGTTCATCAGCGCGTCGTACTCGGCCTCGGTAAAGTCGCTGATCGGCGTATGGGTGCCGATGCCCGCATTATTCACCAGATAATCGAAATTCCCCCGGCCCCATGTAGCCAGGAGCTGCCCCTTCAGCATCGTGGCGAAGGCAGGGAACAACGCGATGTTGCTGCTATCAAGCTGCATTGAAACGGCCTTGCCGCCCAGCGCCTCGACCTCCGCGACCACCTCCTGCGCCGCATCCTCCCGCGAATGATATGTAAACACCACGCCCACGCCCTTTTTGGCGAGGCTGATGGCGGTGCTGCGGCCCAGTCCACGGCTGCCGCCGGTTACTAATGCGATTTTCTGCTGATCCATGTCGGATGCTCCTTGAAACGAACGCACCCCACTTAGCGCTTCTCCGGAACCTCATCATCGCCTGATATTTGCCAATACTATTTCAAATATGCGAACAATCAGCCGATGGACACGCTTAACACGATGCGATTGTTCGCCAGAATAGTAGAGCGGCGCAATTTTGGCGCGGCGGCGGCGGATCTCGGCCTGCCGCGTTCCACCGCCACCAGCGTCATCAAACAGATGGAGGCACGCCTGGGCAGAAAGCTGCTCATCCGCAGCACGCGCCATGTGGCGCCGACGCCGGAAGGCGAGGCCTATTACGAAAGATGTACCGCCATCCTCGCGGATATCGAAGACGCCGAGTATGCGGTCTCCAGCAACGAGGTGCGTGGCCTGTTGCGGGTGGATATGCACGGCTACTTGGCACGCTCGATTCTGATTCCCGCATTGCCCGGCTTTCTGGCCCGGCATCCGCAATTGCGGATGCATGTCGGGGATGGCGACAGGCTGGTGGATCTGGTGCGCGAGGGGGTGGATTGCGTCATCCGCTCCGGCGAACTCGCGGAAAGCGACATGATTGCCCGCCGCCTCGGCAGTGTTCAGGAAATCACCTGCGCCAGCCCTGACTATCTTAGCCTGCACGGCACCCCGATGACGCCGGATGACCTCGGAGGCCATTTTATGGTGGGGTTCGTGTCCTCCCGCACCGGGCAGGCTTTGCCATTGGAATTTATCGAGAATGGGAGGGTCCGGGAAATAACCTTGCCTTGCCGCGTCAGCGCCTCGAATTCTGAAACAACCGCCGTGCTGGCCATTGCCGGATACGGGTTGATACAGGCGCCACGCCACCGGCTGCAACGCGAAGTCACCGCCGGGCGGCTGGTGGAGGTGCTGGCGGATTACCCGCTAACCCCCATGCCGGTCTCGCTGCTCTACCCCCGCAACCGGCATCCGTCCCCACGCCTGCGCGCCTTCATAGATTGGGCTGTGGAGATTGTGAGCCCGCATCTGGATTGATCCCGGCCATCCCCACCATCAGCCAGCCCGCGAATGTCTCCGCCGCGGGGCTTAGCCGTGCAAAATCCGGCGCCACCAGCCAATAGGCGCCGCAGGGGATGGAGGTTGCAAAAGGCTGCACCAGATCGCCGGTGCGCAGCATGTCCTCCACCAGCACATTATCGCCCAACGCCACGCCATGGCCGCGCGCGGCGGCGTCCAACGCCAGGGAGGTACCGGCGAAAAGCGGGCCCGGCTGCGGCGGCACATCCGGCAGCCCCGCCGCCACGAACCATTGCTGCCAATAGCTGCGCTTTTCCTCGTGCAGCAGCGTGTGTTCCAGCAGACCGGCGGGGGTAAGCGGCGCCGCGCCAGGCTCCAGCAGGTCGGGCGAAAGAACCGGGGACATCACGGCCTTGGTGAGGAGTTTGGCCTGCATGCGCGGCCAGGAACTCGCGGAGCCGCTCCAGCGTATGCCGATCTCCGCCTCGCCCGCGCGGAATTCGATCATCCGTGCCTCGGAGACGATCATCACCTCGATATCCGGGTAGGTTTCGCGGAAGCGGTTCAGGCGCGGTACCAGCCAGCAGGCGGCGAAGGAGGGTTCGACGCTGATGCGTACCGGCTTGTCCGGCGGGGCGGCGCGGATTTCCTCAAGGACACGGGACATATTGTCGAAACTATCGGTCAGCAGGCCCAACAGCGCCTGGCCGCGTTCCGTTAGCGTCACTTGCCGGTGGCGGCGCAGGAAAAGGTCATGCCCCAGTATTTCCTCCAGCTCCCTGATCTGCCGGGAGATCGCGGCTTGGGAGACGAACAGCTCCTCCGCCGCCAGGGTGAAGCTCTGGTGGCGGCCAGCGGCCTCGAAACTGCGTAAGGCGGTGAGGGGCAGGCGTCCGCGCTTCATCACATAACCTCAAGTCATCTGACGCGGACGATATACTCGTTTGAGGCGCGTGCCTATCCGGCGCTACTTACGCCCCGTTGAACAAGCATTGAATAGGAGATTTTAAAATGTCGAGGGCGTTGGGCAGTGTGCTGCTGAGGATGTTCGGCGGTCATGGCGGCTCACCGGAGCAGGATCTGCGTGAGCGGCCGCAACAGGA
>JAGWOU010000166.1 GCA_028870815.1 Rhodospirillales bacterium
CAGCCAGCCGGTGCCCGCCAGCGCCTGCGCGGCGGCTTCCGCCATGTCGCCCTTCTTGAGGTGTTCCAGCCGTTGTGCGGCCTGCTCGCCATTGGCTTCGCGTACGGCCTCGAGGATGCGGGCCTTCGTCACCCGGCCGAGGTAATTGTCCACATTCGGCGCCCAGCCCGCAGCGGCCAGGTCTAGCGCCAGAATTTCCGCCAGCCGCCCGGCATGCGCCAGTGCGCGGGGCCGGCGGTTATAGGCATCATGCGTGGCATTCAACGTCAGTGCCACGCAATGCGCGAACAAGGCCTCGCGGCTGTCGCTGTCGAACCCAGACAGAATATCCCAAAGCTCTGCTGCATCTTCGGGCAATTGCGCCGCCCAGCCCTGATGCCGGGCGTCAACGCGTTCGGCCAAAGCCGTATCGCCCAAACCCGGCGCCTGGGCCCCGAACATCGCGCTCTTGGCCTCAACCTCCAGGCAGGATTCCGCGCCATAGCGATAGAACAGCCGCAGGCACAGCGCGTGCAGCAGCGCCAGATAGGCAATGCCGGGCTCGTTACCCAACGCCTCGCGCAACGCCAGCGTGCGATAAGCGGTGAGTTCTGTCAGCAGCCGGTCAGGCAAGGGCTTGAGCCCGTCTTCCTCTTCGGGCTCGGGCTCAGCTTCCGCCCCGCCGCCAATATAGTCGGTGATCACTCTGGAATCCGCGCGGCCGGGCTCGATGTCATCGGCAGCGTCGTATCCGTCCTGCCCCTGCGCGCTGCCCTCCCCTGCGAAGGCAACTTCATTAGCTTCCTCAACCGCCAGCGGTTCATCCTCGGGCCGGACATAGCCGCGCTCGACCCGCAGCTGGCCGCTGCCATCGATGCTGACAAAGACGCCCGCCATTGCGATCTCGGCGGGGTCGTAAACCGGCGGGCGTTGGGTCAGCGCGTCGATCTCCGCATCGATCTCATTAAGACGGGTATCAGCATCGTCGGAGATTTCATCCGCCGCGGCGGCTTCTTCCTCGATCCGCTCCGCCTCAGCCCGCAGCGCCTCGACCTGGGCGATCTCGTCTTCCGTCAGCGGACGGCGCGTGCCCGGAATGCGCCGAAGGCCGTAATTATGGCCATAGGGGAACTCGCTGGCCTGTTCGACCCATTTCCAGCCCTCGGCGCGGATGGCATCGGCATCGCGCTCCAGCTTCTCTGCCACCACGCGTGCCAGCAGACCGCTATCCTGCAGCCAGCCGCCATCGTCCTGCTGGAACAGATCACGCATGATCGGGCCACCCGCCGCGACATACTCTTCACCGGCATATTGCGCCCGCTTGTCGGAGGCGCGCACCGCGCCTTCGGTCAGTAGGCGGCGGATCTGATAGGGTTCTTTGTTGTAGGAACGCTGCATCGCCTCCCAAACAGTTTCCTGGCGCTGATGGTCAGGGCTGACAGAGAAGGCCATCAGTTGCTCAAGGCTCATCTCGTCCTCGGCATAGACTTCCAGCAGCCGGGGCGAGACAGCAGCCAGGCGCAGGCGCTGTTTCACCACCGAAACCGGCACGAAGAACACCGCCGCGATCTCCTCCTCGCTCTGCCCCTTCTCGCGCAGCGCCTGAAACGCCCGGAACTGATCCAGCGGATGCAGCGGCGCACGCTGGACATTCTCCGCCAGACTGTCTTCCTCGGCGATACCTTCGGTACGGATGATGCACGGGACGGGCGCAGTCTTGGCTAGGCGCTTTTGCCGCACCAGCAATTCCAGCGCCCGATAACGCCGCCCGCCGGCGGGGATTTCGAACATGCCGGTCTCGGTGCCCTTATCGTCGAGCACCGGCCGCACGGTGATGCTCTGCAGCAGCGTGCGCCGGGCGATATCCGCCGCCAGCTCCTCGATCGACACTCCGGCCTTTACCCGGCGGATATTGGCCTGGCTCAGCACCAGCCGGTCGAAGGGAATATCGCGAGAGGCGCTCAGCGTGATCTTCTGAACAGTTTTAGCCATGGGAAAAACTCCATGACGGGCAGCCGGAGGACTCTCCTGACCTATCAACCCGTCATGAACCGCCCAGCCGCCCTCTACCTCTGCTGCCCGGTGCCAAGAAAAAAGCCGTGGACAGGAACCCGGCCCACGGCTTTCGCAAAACCACAAAGCACCAAGCGTGCTTATCCCACGCGGTCGAGCAACAGCTTCGCCTTGCCCTCCAACTCCAGCCGGGCATCCTGGTGCGGCCGGCTACGCGCCAAGGCGGTGATGCCCTGCACGAAGTCGAACACCGACTCCGGCGGATGGCCTTCCTCCTCCAGCACCGTGGCGATGATCTTCGCCGTCTCCCCCTTGCTGAAGCCCCTCTTGCGCAGAAACCCTTCGCGCTCGTCATCCTGGCGGGCAACGATCTGTTCCCGTGCCGCCTTGATGCCCGCCACGAAGGGCGCCGGCGAGGAATTAGCGAAGCGCCGCAGCGCCGGGGCCGCTTCATGGGCAAAACGCTGGGTCGCGAATTTGCTATGCCTTATGCTGATCTCCTGAAAATTTTCTGCGCCCCAAATGTTCCGGTTGGCGCACACGGCGCGCAGATAGAAGGAGGCGATGCCCAGCGTCTTTGAGCCGACTTCGCTGTTCCAGCAATAGAAGCCCCGGAAATACAGATCAGGCTCACCATTGGGCAGGCGCCCCGCCTCGATCGGGTGGGTGTCATCGACCAGGAACAGGAAGACATCCCGGTCACTGGCATAGAGCGTGGTAGTCTCCTTTGTCACATCCACATAGGGGTTATGGGTCATGGTCGACCAATCCAGCACGCCCGGCACCTTCCAATTCGTGTCACCGGTGCCGTTGCCTGCAATGCGCATCACCGCCGCCACCAGTTCATGGTCCCAGATCCGGCCATAATCCGGGCCGGTGACAGCACGCAGTTCCACCCGTCCATCATCGGTCTCCAGGGTTTTGACCAGTTCAGCGCGGTGATTGAGCAGCCCGTGCTGCAGATTGATCCCGGCCAAGGATGCGGGCAGATCGCGCAAATAGCCCGCGGGAGCGCCCACCAGCCCGCAGAGCTGGCCGAAGCTCCAGTGGGTTGGCGCCACCGGCCGCTCCTGCCCCGGCACAATCAGGGCCAGGCGTTCGCCATCGTCGCGCCGGGCCTCTATCCGGATCGCCCGGCTTTCCACCGTCCTGGCCTCGGCCCGCTCGGCTCGGCCACGCACCGCGCCATATAATTCCGGCAAGGACAGAAACCGCTCATCGTCGGGCCGCGAGAACCATTCCGACGACACCCTGCACAGCCGCTCGCCGCGGCTGACATCGACCTTAAAACCCACCGGCCCAGCCCGGCCCGCGCTCGCCCCAACCACCGCCACCGCGGCAGACGCATTGATATCCACGACACTTCTCCATGACAGGCGCCGGAAGCCTCTCCTCCGGACTAAAACCTGTCATGAAGTGCCCAGCTCAACTCTCACTCTCAGGCCCGGAACCGAGGCCATAAATCGCCACGGTATCGATCGCGGAAATTGCCGGATCGACTTCTGCAGCGAACGAGTCCATAAACCAAAAATAGGCATCGTTGGCCTGTTTGCCTTGCCCGATCTATGATTGACCGGCACGCTTTATCAAAAGAACGGACATGCAGCTTCTATTGGCCGAAAATGAACAGAAGACGATCGAGTACCTCACCAAGGGGCTGCGTGAGGATGGCCACGCCGTGGACGCGGTGGGCAACGGCGCGGACGCGCTGGCCTTGGCGCTCGCCGGTTAGTTCGGCGCGATCATTCGGGATGTGAAGCTGCCCGGCCTGGATAGCTCGGAGGTGCTAAAACGTCCGCGCACCGCCGAGCGGAGCACGCCGGTGTTGTTCCTCACCGCACTGGACCATGCTCGTCGTGCTTTTGTTTCAGGCGGCCTGGACGCCCGAGCAGAAACCGATCTCGTCATTGCTGCAGGAGACCGTCAGCGTGAGGAGTACAACTACGCACGCAACTGCAAACGGCGAAACTCTCCTTGGCCGTGCTACTTGGGCGCTGCTTGCCCGTTAACGGCTGAGCGATTCGCTGAAATATGAAGGGACACATCCCGCCCATGGGTCTGCTGCACGCTTTTGTTGCCGCCATCATTACTTTTGCTGCCGCGCACCGGCTTCTGGCTTATGGCCTGGCCTTTCTGCTCGCTGGCGCGGAGACGTTTCCGGTTGTCGGCGCCTTGGTGCCCGGCACGGCAATCATCGTTGGGCTTGGCGCGCTGATATCAGGCGGCGCGCTGGCGATGTGGCCACTGATCGGGTTCACAGCCTTCGGAGCCCTTACAGGTGATGGCCTCTCCTATCTGTTCGGCCGCCACTACAAGCAACAGGCCATGGGATTGTGGCCACTGCGCGCGCGGCCTGGCCTGCTGGGGGCGGGGGAAGCATTCTTCGCCCGCCATGGTAGCAAGGCGGTGCTGATTTCTCGCTTTTTGCCTGGCGTGCGGGCCGCGATTCCCATGGTGGCGGGCATGGCAGGCATGTCCGCCGTCAGGTTCTATGTGGTCGATGTTTGCGCCGCTGCGTTGTTCGCGCTGGCACATATCTGGTTCGGCATGGCGCTGGGCGCCTCCTTGAGCATACTGCACGCAATTGCCGGGCGGCTGGCGGTACTAGCGCTTATTCTGGCGGCTTCACTGGCGCTGGTGGTATGGCTGACGCCGCGGATCATCCGGCGGTCTATGGCGCTGCTGGCGCGTCTGCGCGGGCCGGTGCGGCAATGGGCTGGGGCCGGCGACGGCTGGGCCCGGCGGTTGGTCAGCTCGGCGCTCGACCCGGAGCGGCCAGAAACGCTAGGCCTGCTGGTGCTGGGCGCGGCTCTCATCGGGGGCCTTTGGCTGTTCTTCGGCGTGCTGCAGGATGTTATCGCCGGAGACCCGCTGGTGCGCGCGGATGCCGCGATCTTCCACTTCCTGCAGTCCCTGCGCACGCCTGCGATCGATCAGGTGATGGTCGCCATTACTGAACTGGGTGATGCGGCGGTCGTCATTCCTGTATTTTTGGTGACACTGGCCTGGCTTGTTTGGCGGCGTGCGTGGCGCGCGGCTTTTTATGGGTTTGCCGCGGTGGCCGGGGCAAGCCTGTTTGCGTTTCTGATGAAGATCACCTTGCAGTATGCCAGACCCTCAACCGGTTTTACGGGGTGGGACTCCTATTCCTTCCCCAGCGGCCACGCTACGGCCAGCACGGCCCTATACGGATTTCTGGTGGTTTTGATTTGCAGGGAGGCGGGAGCGCGCGCCCGCGTGCTGGTCACGCTGGGGGCGGTCTTACTGGTTGGCGCCATTGCCTTCTCGCGGCTTTATCTCGGTGCGCACTGGCTTTCGGACGTGACGGCAGGATTGGCGTTCGGCGTAGCCTGGGTGGCATTGCTGGGAATCGTTTATTTGCAGCATGCGCGCAGCGAGGTTGGCGCCCGCGGCCTCGGGGCGGCAGCGCTGGCCGCATTGCTTGTGGCCGCCGGGCTGCATATCGGGACCAAACACGCCGCAGATATGCG
>JAGWOU010000167.1 GCA_028870815.1 Rhodospirillales bacterium
CCGGCGTACCGCGCGCAAGGTTTTGAGTTTTTGCGGCGCCGTCTGGTCGAATAGAATATGGGCCAAAAAACAGCGCACCACATTGCGCGCCATGCTGTCGAAAAAATCTTCTTTCTTGGCTGCTGGCTTGGTATCCCCGCAGACCCAAGCGACGACGGAATCGATATTGGTTGCTGCCAGCGGCGAGGCGGTATCAATCCAGTCCAGCACATTGAACCCAACGCCCGAGCGCGGATCGAGCTCATAGACCGCCTGCCCCATCGCCTTGCGCGCGTCCCGCAGCATAGGTGCCACTTCTCCGGCGGGGTCGAGAATGACCGCCGAGCCGGTCCAATGCAGCAAGGTGGAGACCGCCGTGGTGGTCTTGTAGCCGCCGCTGCCGATGATCATTAGCGAATGCGTAGGCCCGTCCCGGCAAGGGTCGATCAGTAGCGGCGCCTGGCCACCCTGGCCCCAGGTTTTCGGGTCTTCTGGATCGAAGCGCCGTGCCGCCACCTTGTTCTGGTCAACGCGATAAGCCTCACCGACGACAATGCCGCCAAATGCCGGATGCACGCCGGGGAACCGCTCGCGCGCCGCCGCAATGCTCATCCAGGCTGCGCGACCATGATTATCCGTCACCGCCAGCGGCGATTTGACGATCCCGCCAAACAGCGGCCGCCGGAGTTTTGGTCCCACCACTTGCTGGCCGCGATAGATGAGTGCCGCAATCATCATCACCGGCGGCACGGCGCCGGCCCCGGCACCGATTTTAAGCCAGAGCGCCACACGCAGGTTGCCGTCAAAATTCAACGCATACAGCCACCATTGCCAGAACGGATGTGGGAACTCATGCAGCAGCCCGGTCCCGAACAAAAACACGAAGGACGCCACGACTGTCCATGCGATCAACGCCAGGATGATACCAAAGCCGGTTTTGAAGATGAGCTGCCCGGTTTGCTCTGAGATTGTGATGCTCATTGCTCAGGCCGCCCGCAACAAATGCGCAGCACTCTCGCCACGGCGGGCGGCATCGGCCGCAAACCACACCTCGCCGATCTCATAGACCGCGCCCTCATTGTGAAACGGGATGATCAAATCGACAGCAGCGGACAAGAATTCCATCAATGTTCTGTCATCCCAACGTCCGCCTTGCGGGCTGCCCTTCACCAGCGCGAACAGCCGCCGGAACGCCTGTTCAGGATCGCGGCCATGGATGGTGGTAATCGAGCCGGGGTGCCCGGAGACGATCTCGTTGATATAGGTCCAGGCCGCGTCATCGCGCAGTTCCTGTAACAAAATCCGGTCCGGCTTCATACGCAGGCTGGCCTGCAGCAGCATCTCCGGCGTCACCCGGGCTGAGCCGATATTATCCTTGGCGTAAAGCAGGCGGACATGGTTGGGCTGCGGAATCACCAGCTCCAGCGTATCCTCGATGGTGATGAGACGTTCATGTGCTGGGATGGCACTGATCAGGGTCTTGCTCATGGTCGTCTTGCCGGAACCCGTGGCGCCGCAGAGCAGAATGGTGAGCCGTGCCTGCACCGCATATTCCAGGAATTTTTGGATATCCCCTGCATCGTATAGAGCGAGCAAAGCGGCGTAATCCCGCTGCATCGCCACCCGGCGCCCCGCCCAGCCATTCCAACCCGTCACCCGGTAACGGCTGGCCAGCATTTCGAGTGGTGCCACCGAGCCCCCCGGCTTACGGATAGTGATGCTGAGGGTACCAGCCGGAACGGCAGGCGGCATGCAAATTTGCAGCCGCTCCCCACCCGGCAATTCGGTGGCACAAAGCGGGCTGCGCGGCCCCACATCCTGTTTGCGCAGCGCCCCGGCGAGGGTGGCGATATCCTCGAGGTCCGCATAATCGAACGGCAGCGCTTCTGTGCGGAACCGCCCCCGCTGGCGGACAAACAACTCCCCCGGCCGGTTGATACAAATCTCTTCCGTGGCGGGATCGTCCAGCCAGGTGCTGAGCGGCTGCATCAAAAATGTCAGTAAGCGCGCCGCCTCACCCGCCATTGCCCGTCTCCGCGCCCGTATCATCCAGCCGCAACCGGTACACGCTGGAAAAATCCAGATCATGCGCCACGATCAACGACACTGTATCGCCCTGGTTCTTGGTCAGAGTCGGCGGAATGTTGATTGAATTCGCTAAAGCGGTGTTGGCAACGGACTGTCCGTTGCTCTGCGCGGCGTAGACAAAACCGAGTTCCGCCCGTTGCGAGGCTGCGTTGTTGCTCCCATTCCCCGCCGCCGCCAGGGCTCCTGCCTGCAGCCCGCCTTGCACCATCGTCAGCATCAGCGCCCCGCCGAACCGGTCCCAGAAATGATTATTCACCGCGCCCGGCAAACCCGCGCGGCCCAGCTCATCGGAGCCGGGGGAATCCAGCGTGACGATGACATGATCCGGCGTCTCGGCGCGGGTCCAATCGACGAACACCCGGTTCTGCCCCTGCAGCAGCCCGCTCTCCAACTGCCCGACGATCTTTGTGCCACGATCGAGCAGCACGACATTACCCGTAGTCCCCCGAATATCGATCGGCACCACACAGGCCACCAATCCCGGCAACTGGCTATCAATCGCGGTTTGCAGCGTGCACGGGATCATCGTGCCCTCGGTGATCACCATGTCGGGATTTTGTAGCACCGAGGCCTGCTCGCCATCGAGAACCGTGGGCTTCAGCCACGCCGCCAAGGGGGAATTATCCGGCATCGGTGTCGCCGCCGCCGTGGCTCCTGGCTGACTGGCGCTGGAGGAGGCAGGCTGCATGGGAGGCGGTACCGATGATCCGGAGAAGGCCAGGATTGGCGCCGAGGCCGGCGAGGCCTGCGCGGGTGCGTCCAACAATCCCGTTTGAGTATTGGCGGACGCCGGCAAATTTTCCGCGGCAGGCTTCATGGCCGAGTCCGGCGGCCCGTTAAAAACCTCGCCGCCACTCGTATATGCCGCTGGGATGATTTTTTGCTGGTCCGCCCGCTTATGGCTGAACAGCGCATTGAACCAGATGAAGCCCAGCCCCAAAACCGCCACCAGCGCCAGAATGCCGAGCTTGGTGCCGGTGGTCAGCTCCCGGCGCGGCGTGCCTGCAACGGGCGAACGCCCATCCTCCACCGGCGAGGCTGCCGCCTGATCGCTCCGGCTACCCGCCTCCGGCCCGTTGGGCACCTGCCCGCTCATGGCTCGGCTCCCGGCAGGCTGTTACCCGGCGGCACAACGACCCGCGACACATCCGGGCTCGTCGTCCCAGTCTCGGGATTGCCGCCCACCGACTGGTAGCCAAGATTATAGATATCCAGCACCGTGCCGCCATCTCGCAGGCGCCATTCCCGTGCGGTCTGGTCGAGCTGCACGATATCGCCGTTGACCGCATAGCTGGCCGTAGCCTCCTTCCCATCAGGGTCAATCACGAAGATGGAGGGGATGCGGGCGTTCCCTGCAAACTGTAGCAGCGTTGAATAGCCATTATCCCACACTGCCAAGGGTGCCAACGAGCGGTCTCCCTTGGCAACGTATTTGTAATTGCGCGGACCCGCGTAAGGGTTGCTCTGCTCATTCTGGAATGACGCCTGTGCGGCGGTCTGGGTCGCCCGCGCCAAAGCCAGCCGGTTGAGCGCCGCCACCTTTTTGGCCTCGGCAGCCGCGCGCGCCGCCGCCGCTTTGGCCGCATCCGCAGGATAGATGAACTGCACCGAGTAGAACACACCCGCCGCCCCATCCGCCGTGCTCGGGGCATCCACGGTCTCGATCTCGAAAACATAGCGCCGCAGCGCGCCATCTTGGCGCTGGGTAAGCACGATGATCGGCTGCAATTTGAGCGCGGCGCTGGGCTTGAGGAACAGGTAATTGCCCTTTGGTACCGCCGCCAGATGCAGGCTATCCGTCTCCGCCACCGAGGTCACCGTCTCATCCGGCGCGAAGCTCACCACCATCGTTGCGCCTATGATCGTCGATAGATGCACCACCTGGCCCGGGTTGTAGGCGACATAGCGCATGCGGCTGTCATAATGGCCCGCATCCGGCGTCTGATCAGCATAGGCGCCGCGCGCCGCCGCTATGCCCGCCAAGCCACTCAACAAAACCAGCACAAAAGCCCGCTTCATGGCGCGGCATCCTCCTCGTCTTGATAGCTGGTAATGATGATGCCGCCCGGATCATCCAGCCGTTCGGCATCAGGCATGGTATCGACCTGCTCGAATTGTTCCGTGGCGGTCCAGGTGGTGGTAACCGCGGTATTCATGCCCGCCTCAAAGATCCGTTGGTAGCGAACTTGCGCCACGCCAGGGCCGATCAGCGCCACCGAAATCGGCTCCACGGTCACCACGCCATTCTTGCCGATGGTCACCTGCGGCGATTGCGGGTTGGGATAATTGAACCACGCCTGATAGGCGGCTTTCGTCGCGGCATCCGACATGCCGGAGACGATGTCATAGCGATAGCGCGCGGTATCATAGGAATAGCCTTCCCGCATCTGCACATATTGCCAGAGAGCCGCGCGGATCACCGCCTGATGCGTGGAGGCCGGCAAAGTGGAGAGCGAGACCGAATCGTCGATCGTGCCATCTGGGCGGATCAAAAAATACACCGGCACCAATTTGGTCAACGGCAGCATCGAGGCAACGGCCCATCCCAGCCCCAAATTGGCGAGCATGGACACCGCAAAAGCCAACAAAGCGCCCTTCGAGAGTAGCCGGGCCGACCGCGCTCGCGCTTCCTGAAAGGACAGAACCTCCCTGTAATGCTTATCCAGCATGGCGGGTGAGAGCGGGAATGCGCCGGAATTCTGATCCATCACGCCCTACCGGCCCACAATCTTGGGAGCGGCGGCAAGATCCTGCGGCATCGCCTGCCAGTGCCCCGCATTCAGCGCAAAAAGCGGACCGGACGCCACGGCAAGAGGATCGGGATTGGAGCACCCAGCAAGAAGTCCGAAGGTGATGAGAATGAGACAAAATTTGATGAATTTGCCGCCGAATCCCAAAATACCCGGAAGCGGTTTGGAGGACACGAACCGCCGGTAGAGAATCCACCCCCAAAAAGCGCAACTTGCACCCTCGGCAAAATATGGAACAAGACGAGCATTGCTGATCATCGGACCAATCCTGTGTTTGATTTACCCCGTGAAGATTGAACGATACGCCCCGCTTGCGTTGCCGAGGCGGCCATGGCGAGCGGGCTGACGGAAATTCCGCCGCCGATATAAGCGGCGATCCCGGGCAAGAAGCAGGTGATCAGGCTACCAATCGCCAGAAAGATGACGAGCTGCGTACAAATCAAAATGGCTTCCGGCTTAGATGCCGTCGCGACATTTCCCAACGTGCTGTTTACGTAGGTGACGAAGCCATTGATGATAATCGCCAGCACAATATCAACCAACAGCGTCAAAATCATCAAACCGATCAGCTTGCCGATAAATCGGTCAGCCACGCCACGTGTTGCGC